>JARBAV010000093.1 GCA_029237515.1 Nitrososphaerales archaeon | reverse complement strand
GTCAGCAGTTTCAAAAAAATTGATACCTAGATCAAATGCTCGCTTTAGCATCCTTATAGCCTCTTCATCGTCGATCTTTTTTCCGCCCCACCAATCAAGCGCAATAGTCCAGGCACCGAACCCTATCTCACTTACCATAATTCCACTTTTCCCTAGACGACGATATTTCATCTAGATATTCAGCACCTCCATTAATTGCGATTGTCTTTCATGAAACATATCGTTACTTAGAACCGGTTTTCCTATGTTATCTTCAGAATCTTCCATGCTTAGTGATTGAAAATCGATCCATGATCTGCAGCCTGCTTGTTGTGGACTTAAAGTGACACTTAATGCCGAGTTCAATCTGTATACGCGAAGGAGTACAATACTGAGTGGTTTCTCGGGGTTGTAATCCATCCTTAAGTTAATGTATTTCTCGTTCCATATATGAAAGTCGCGCAAGTCATAAAGCATTTCCCTGTTAAATGTCTCAGTGATGTAGATAACTTTTGCATAAAGATAAATCGTATTCAGATCATCTATAGGCTTACTTTGCAATATTGACTCAAATTTATCAGCATAATCTTGCTGTAAAAGCTCCCTTGATTGATGCTCATAGGTTGGAAACATGTAGAAATCATTGTGTTTTAATTCAAAACCATGTTTGCGTTCCATTATGCCGCCTTTTCTTAGCAGAATTGTCTGCCTACCTTCTTCAAAACCTTTACACACAATAGCCCATTCCTTTAGCGCAGATATTGTCATGATCGATGCTCACCCTAGCCCCATGATAATGCTCTGTATATCCCTTTGTAAGCATACTATCATTGGAGTATCCTTCACAACATACAAGCTCACTTTTGTTTCACGCAACTGCATTATCAGATCCTGAAACTTTGATAAATCATCCGTTTCAAATGCAAGTGTGAAGTCATTATCGTCAATGCCATACGAATAGGATGTATTCAGCTTAATCTCTGGAAATTTTCTGCCTATTGCAATATGTTCATCCATCATTTTTTTTCGCTCTTCAAATGGCAAAAGGTACCATTCTCTAGACTTGACAAATGGATACACCACTAGATATTTCAGTGGCTTAGAATCTGTCATAAAGGATGGCGTCACCTTCTCGGAATAAATGGATCTTCTGAAAGACGAAAGAAACAAGAAAGCAGGTTCAATGTATTTTCCTAGAATTGTACTGTAGATTTTAGATGTAAACGTCTGAAACATTTCAACCGAATCGGATACCATCCAAAGCATAAAATCTGTCCCGCTATGAAGACCAAGGGTTGAATATGTATAAACTCGCAATTTGGTGTTAGCTACAGTAACTAAGGTGGCAAATTCCTTGGCTGCCTCTTCCTTTGCCACTTCATTCATCCACCGCCATTTGGGGTCAATTTTGAAAAATGAATAATTAAGAAAAGTAGATTTAGAAGACTTAAAAACCTGATCCTTTTTACGTTGAACTTCCATTATGTGCTTACTCTGAATGGGTGAAGTAAAGTCTACTTATCTTCCAAACCTAACCAGCCATATCCTCTAGATTCGAGCTCGTCTGCAAGAGTTTTATCCCCTGACTTGATGATCTTGCCTCTCGACATTACATGTACAAAATCAAGCTTCGACAAGTACCGCAAAATCCTAGCATAATGAGTTATCACAAGTACGCCAGCACCTGTATCAATCAATTGATTGATTGCTTCCGCAACAGCTTTTACAGCATCTATATCAAGGCCTGAATCAGGTTCATCGAGGATCGCCAAATTTGGCTTTAGGACCAACATCTGCATGACTTCAGATCTTTTTTTCTCTCCTCCAGAAAATCCTTCATTCAAATACCTGCTCAGAAATGATTTGTCTAGGCCCACAGAGTCTAGATTCTTCTTAACATATTCATGAAATTCTCTCACCGTAAGGAATACCTCACGGTTTTTTTGGTCGTCGGCCAATGATTTGTTCAATGTATTATAGGCATTTCTCAAAAAGTGACTATACCCAACCCCGGGGATTTCAATAGGATACTGAAAACCAAGAAACAGACCTTTTTTCGTCCTCTCATCAGTGGTTAGATTCATGATACTTTCGCCTTTGACTAGAGCATTTCCTCCTGTAACTGTGTACTTGGGATGCCCGAGCAAGACGTTTGCAAATGTGCTCTTGCCAGAACCGTTTGGGCCCATAATTACATGAACCTCACCTTTGTCAATCTTCAAATTTAGCCCATTCAGTATTTCTTTATTATCAATATTTGCGTGAAGGTCCTTGACCTCGAGAAAGACCATTAAATAATGTACTTCGAAATGCTTAATATAAGTATATATTAATTAAGGGGGATTCAAAGGTGCCATAGTTTATGGTTTTATAGACTTTCACAAGCACTAGAGATCGTCAGCGCCCATTAGTTCTTAGGCTGTTAGGTTTCGGATGGGGTGGAGTTGGCTTTAATTCATCTATGGTCACAACACAACTCAAGTTACAAACAAGCTTTAACATGGTATAATTATCCTGGCTGCATTTAAAGTAGAGTAATCATGCTATCAGTTCGTGCAGATTAGCTAACTAACACTCGAATGTGTGTATAATTGGTATTCTGTTTAGAACATAACCAGCGTTTAAGCTAGCAACTATTTGACCGTCATACTACCTAGCATGTAAGGATGGACTGAACAGTAGAATGGATGATCTCCAGCTTCAAGACTGGCAGTATCTATCTGAGCTGTTGCGCCTGCATCGATGATACTTGTGTCAAACTGGCTTCCCGATTCAGGATCTTCCGGTCCGGAACCACTTGTGGCGGTATGAGGTACTGTGTCTTGATTTGATACTTCCACTACATCTCCCGCAGTGACTGATAATGGATCGGGATCATACGCTGGATTTCCTTGCACTGACGCACCTTCAAGTATATTGAGAGTCACTGAAGGTCCTGCTGCAGCGCTTGTTTGGTTGGTCTGATTGCCCGAAGTGGCTGGGGGTGATGCAGTCGAAGCGGCTGAAGTAGAGTTGGCTCCTTCAGAAGGAGATTGAGAAGTATCTTGCGTAGCTCCATCAGTTGCGGGCAAATTTTGGCGATAGATCGATTCAATTACTCCTGGCACAGGAGCAGCATTGCCAAAGATATAATACACTAAAACTCCGGTTATCGCACCTAAACCAAGTATAGATACAAATGCTACTTTTCCAACTGATCCCATCTTGGCAGGTTCATTAATTACTGACCCATATTAAATCCTTGATACCAAACTTTGGTGAACAAGTCCACCTATCATCTTCAAATGACCAATAGCTGATTAAAAGTGTCTTCGTTGGAGACTATTATTCCCAGCGAGAAAGATCTTAACGTCTACGGTCACATTCAACAAGTAACTTTTAATTTGGTCTATTATTCATGAATGCTAAATATCGAATTGACCAAGAATACAGTTAAATGCATCTGGTGCAAGAATGTCGTTGTTTTTCGGTTTAAACCGATGGCTCAGTGGAATCTTGAAGGAGATGGCTATCTTTGTGGAGATTGCTACGAAAAAAAGCTCGCAGAGTATTATCTAACTCCTGACCGCAGGAACCTTGCAAAGCAATCAGGTGGAAACGCAAAGTAATTCGGAAAAATGATTCTTATCAGATTTACTAAAGAAATTTTGACTCCCTTACCATGAGGTCAACCTCCTATTCGTCTAATGCGTACGGAAGGTAAATTTGGATCACCTATATGACTTTTGTTTTCTACGCCTAGCACTTGGACCGCCAAATTTCTTTGATTCAGTCTGCCTAGGATCGCCCGCCAGAAAGTGTCGGTCATATTCTGTTATTTTTCTTCTTATCTCTTCGCGTATGCTTTTGGACAGAGGATGATCTTTAGGGTCCTTTCCTCCTTTTCCTTCTCCAGTCAGAGCCCTCGAAATGGCAACAGCACTGGCGAAGGCTTGTCCCATGAATCCACCTCCGTGTACCTTTACGCTAAGATCTATCCTATTTCTTATTTCTCCTATCAAATGGATTGGAACCAGCACAACTTCTCTTGCCACTTCAGGTTCCATTACTTCGGCAGGAATATTGTTTATTCTGACTTTACCATTACCTTTTGAAATGGTAGCAGTGGCTCTACTTGTCTTGCGCTGTCCTGGATAAAGATCTATTTTGCTCATTTAATGTATTCAGCCTTCCAACCTATCTGTTTAGCGACATCACCAACGGTAATATAATAAGACTCGGGTTTTCTAATCCTACAATCCTCAAAAACTTTTGGTTGCTCGTGGCTTAATTTTTCAGGCACGCCGATATAAACCCTCAACCGCTTGAAAGCTTCGATCCCGCTCGTCTTACGCTTGGGGATCATCCCTCTGACCATCCTTGTTAATATTGTGTCTGGCCTACGAGGGTGAAATGGACCATGAATTGGGTTAGTGACCGAGCTTATCTCTAGATCCTCTTTAAAGATCTCTATGGTTTTGTACCTGTTTCCAGAGATCATAGCCTTTTCCGCATTTATTACCGATACTTTGTTACCCTCCAACAGAAGCTTGGAAATGCGCGAACAAGTTCTACCCGCAATGCAATTTGCTATATCAACAATAATTGTTGATGGTGGGTGTTTCTTATCCAATTATCTTCACTCCCGAGCCCTGAGGATACTTTTCAATAAGGTCAGTAAGAGCGAGGATCTGACCACCGGCCTCATTTATCTTCCTCGAAGCTAATTTTGAAATTGAATACGCATATACTACGACTGAATGACCCAAATTTCCGGAACCGAGTATCTTGCCAGGAACGATAATTACGTCTCCTTCTTTCGTAAACTTTGATAATTTATCCACATTTACCTCTCGTCTATTACTTCTAGAATTAAGGAGTTTGCGTTCTACATCTTTCCAGAGAGGTGCCTTTGTCCTTTTGGATGCCATTCTAAGGGTCCATACTGTGTCTGCAATAACACCGTCACTTAGCATGATTTATCTTGGAGTGTTACTTCTTGAATCCCCAAATAAATGTACTCACTAAATTCTTCAGGGTACTTGTAACGTTGCTACAGTCTCGGTAAAACTTTTCACCTTCGAATTCAGCCTCTGGATAGCAGCATCAATAGTCTCTTCTGCAGTAAGCGCTCCTGTAGTTTCGACGGTCAATATCGATTGATTTTGTTCTGTCCCGTCTGTTACTATCGAGCACGTGGTCGGTTGCCACTTAGCGTGATTGCTACCTAATCCAAGTCTAGCATATGCTTCAAACTTTAATTTTTGAGAAGGTGCCAAAATTATGATTGGAATATCACTACTTACTGGTTTAACAACATCGTCCTCCGAGACCAGTTCTCCCGAAGTAACAAGCTTAGTCTTATCATTAGCCTCAGAATCTAAAATTAGCAACACTCTACATTTTGAACAGCCTAAAGAATTGTTACAATCACAATCTTGCGGCAAAACAAATCTATTCAGATCTGTCCGAAGGGGAATCAGTCCCAATCTATGTGCGATTGCTTCATCGTGCATTACCGATGAGTTTTCCATCATGACTACATCATCAATCGCCAATGTAGGAACTTCGCTTATCGAAATCCTTCTTATTGCATTAACATATTGCCTAGGAACATTATTAAACCTCAACACGATGCGATCATTAGTTTTACTCACAACATCTAGAGAAGGCGTCTGAACCAACTTTTCATTGTTAACTAGAGGCTATTAAATATCTACCGAAAAAATAGCCAGCTTTATGCACATGACATGTTATCATGTCGTATATTCGAAAACTCGAATGCGGGACGAGTTTGTTTAGGAGCTCGGTAATAGAATCGTTGGATCATTAACTCCTGTAGGTACGTCTTCAGATGTCGTGTTAGACATATCGGGCGTGGAGCTTGGAGGTAATGTTGGATCATTAACTCCTGTAGGTATGTCTTCTGAGGTACCAGTGCCAGTCGTTGCACTCACAAACTGCAGAGGTACAAAAAGTACGAGAGTCATTGTAGGAAATATGAAGATCGTTAAGATGACACCAATTTGCGAGGAAGAATTTAGACTCACAGCCCACTATGCTTGTCCTTAATGCTTTAAACCTTACTCAAAAATGAATAAACTAGTGCGAGGCGTGGAATTTGAGGAACCAATTGTTGACGAACTAATAAATGGCCTACGATGATGACTGCTATCTTAGTATCATGATTTTGTTCCTCTAAGGGTTATGTCGGCTATATTAATCGAAACTGTTCCAATAGAATCAATTACTGAAATCGACAATCGGTCGACTCTAAGTCTAGTTCAAGAAATAATATCATAAAAATCAAATATTCAGTTAATAATAAAACTTTCAAACCATATTATTATAACTATGGTGCAAACAGAAAGCTAGTTATGTTTTTTATAGTGCTTGCTAGGTGGAATGCAATATAATGCAAAAGTCGCGACTGTTAGCTATCTTTCCAGGTCTTGCAATTTTGGGCGTACTGGTCTCTGTGGGTGGAGTGAATCATGCATCTGCACAGCAGTACACAGCAGAATCGCCAGGAATCCAGTTTGGTTGTTTTCAGACTGATGAAGCAACTGGTGAATATCTAAACGCTACCGGTGATCTGATACCTTGTGAAATAAACTCAGGAGATAATGCCTGGATGCTTACTGCATCTGCTCTAGTCCTAGTTATGACACCTGCAGGATTGGCTATGTTCTACGGCGGTCTGGCCCGACACAAAAACGCTGTAAGTACCATTCATATGGTTTTCATGGCTGTGGGACTTGTGACTATTCAGTGGGTTCTTTGGGGATACTCCCTGTCATTTGGTCCGGATGCAACAGGTCATGGCTTTATAGGGAATTTTGACTGGGCTGGTTTGAATTATGTATGGCATAACGTCCCTTCAGACGTGTATGCTATAACGATACCTCACGCGACGTTCATGATCTTCCAAATGATGTTCGCCATAATTACACCCGCTCTTATTGTTGCGGCCTTAGCCGAAAGAATGAAGTGGAGCGCATTCGTGGTATTTGTAGTGATTTGGGCTACCTTTGTTTATGATTTTGCCGCCCACTGGACTTGGTCTCTCGGTTCAGGAGGAACTGCTGTAGGCTGGACTGGAGCTCTGCCGTCGCTTGACTTTGCGGGTGGTACTGTAATCCACATTACTTCAGGTTGGGCAGGATTAGTCATCGCTATAATGCTCGGCCGACGATTGGGATATGGAAAGGTCCCAATGGAACCACACAATATCCCACTAATAGTGTTAGGTGCAGCTCTGCTGTGGT
>JARBAV010000011.1 GCA_029237515.1 Nitrososphaerales archaeon | reverse complement strand
CCGCCACCGCCGCCTTCTTCACCGCCACCGCCGCCTTCTTCACCGCCACCGCCGCCTTCACTTCCGGATTCAGTTCCCTCATCAGAAGCGCCTCCGCCCAATTCAGTCCCACCATCCGCTACCTCAGCCGTTCCAACATCTACAGGTTGATTTGTTATTGTAACCGTATCACTTGAAATAATAACGCTAACCCCTAAAGGTGGAAATCCACTCATGTCCGTATCTGTTGCTCCTTCTGTGCTAATTGTTACCGTCCCATTAGCCGGTAGTGGTGCAGCAGGATCTATTGAAATGTCCGCTTCTGTTACATTACCAGATAGAGTCTCCTTTGTTAGAGGTTCTTGCGCCGATACCTGCATAGTACTCAGCAAAAATAGTCCCAATCCTACACCTAATCCAACACCTAAGACAAATTCTAGAGATACTTTTTTCATATAGTTATGATGGTTTTACATGATTTAAGACTCTTTCTTTTTGACAGATAGGTAATGTTCACATAGTTATGACGGTTTTACATAGATTCAGCGATATACTAACATCTTTACCTATCAATAAACCGCAATTACAGTGAAGTCTGACGTCTGTATCGTCTTGTCTTGTCATCGCGTAGTTCCGCTACTGTGAATGAGATGTTATCTCCACCTAATTGGAAAAATCGACGAAGATGTATCATTACTGCGATATAGTTATGTAAGTAGAGTAAACTCGTTAAAATAAGCGATATGTTCTAATGGATCTAATTGCTTTTTTATTAATAGCTCTAAAGTCACATTTGTATTTGACATTGGGTCTCTTTTTTTGGTGATTGAATGATATGATACATGCTTTCTCCTCGTCTCTCTGCTTACGACGTATAAAGTTAATGAATACTATCATTTCCTTTTATGATGCGTGCAATAAATGCGAATGTACCTAACTATACTTTTGATCCCTTAACAATTTTTATACCTACGAAACATACTGCTACCCATGAGCAAAATTGATCCGATGAATGACAGTCTCGTTTCGCATATTCTCTATAGGGTCCCCAAAAAGAATCATGATGCAATGCTACAGCTCTGCAAAGAAGCCTACAATATGTTAAAGCAGCATGGTATTTTACACTATGACGCTTTCAAGTTAAGCAATAGCAATGTGCCAATGGATGGGTTCGATAATATTGCCAATATCATTTCAGCTAATCAAGACGAAGAAGTGTGGATCGAGTCAATTTATTACAAAGATCGTCAGCATATGGACGAAGTGATGTCAAAGATGGAAAAAGATGAAAGAATGGGTGAATCCATGAAACAATCCATGGCTCTAATACCTTCTGGGACTAAGTTCATAATGGGGGAATTTGAACGTCTCAACGTCTAGGTAGGCGAAACTTGGACTGGTAAGAAATTAAGTCATAATTATTGGGCAAAATGCTTAAGAGAAATCTTATACGCATGATATTATGAAAGGTGTCAGGAATTGTAACATAGATTCAATATCCGTATTTGGAATTGTTGTTGTAGCCGTTGCCATCATCATTATTGGATCTATCCTAAGTACTCTTCCGGCAACTCAAGAAACTGATGCCGTCACAAAACACCAAACAAAAAAGACAGTGTGTATAGATGGTGTCTGTACGACGAATGAAACTGTCATTGGCGATTGTCTACCTTCACAATGCAGATCCGAGAATAGTATCACCATAAAATAATTCAATAAGAATTGCTGCTCCACAATTTCCCTTTTCTTAGGTAAGGTGTTCAGTTGTACGAATCGAAAGAGGTGTATAAATTATGAAATATGCAATAGCAGAGAAAATATGATTTTATTATCAATATGAAAAATAGAAATATTTAATGAAGTGCGAACAATTCTTTTTAAGTTTCCATTTGCTTATCAAAATCTAAAATCCTTATAAATCAGTCAAATTTTATTGTTATTTAATGAAACGATATGACATCGTCATTACTCCCATTTTTCTGTTCGTTCTTAGCGCATGGCTAATGACGATGACATCTCTAGAATTTGGGACGGATAGGAACGTCATATCTCCAGTGTTTGCCAGCACGAACCGGTCAATCATTCTAATTACAGATCTTCATTTAGAGGAATGTATCAAACAACTACAACTTGGTAATACGAAAGACGCGCTGAATCATTGTGAATTGGCTGATCATGAATTAGGAATGCTTCTAAATAGCACTGCAAATAAATAGTTATTCCTTTCTCTATTTATCATTCTACAACAGTCATCCGGGATAATTCATATCGTATGCATTAAGTGGTCATAGTGAATAGTCGGATTTCCATTTGCTAGTACTAGCTGTAGAATTTGTAACAATATACGAGCAGGGTCTAAGACACAAATTATTTCTTAGAGGCTGAAGCATTCTAATAATATGGCAGAAATGTCAAAAAGAGAAATCAAGAGGTTTATAATGCAAGGTACCTTGACAGGGAAGCTCGCCACAGTTAAGAAAGATAACAGTCCTCGTATCATTCCGGTTCGGTTCGTATTGGATGAAATCCATAAAAGAAGAGGAGGAAGAGGAATAGGCGATATTGTTTTTATGACTGGAATTGATTCGCTTAAGGCAAAAAATATTCAAAATAACAACAAGATTAGTTTTTGTGTAGATGATCAGACACCTCCTTTTTCTTTTGTGACGGTATTTGGTATTGCAAGAATATATCATTATAACCAGACCAAGCTCTTCAAGTGGGCAACCAGAATAGCAGAACGATATATGGGTAAGGATATGGCTGAAGCGTACGGCAAGAGAAATAGTGGTGAAGACGAAATCGTTATACGTGTAGAACCTACAAGAATACTGGCAGAAAAAGATATAGCTAATTAAGATATTAGAAATAGTCAGTAGATGCTACGCAACGGGCAATGACAACTATGACAGTTTGTTCTGAAAAGATAATTATTTTAGTCCGATGTAGCAAATATCTGGACATGGAGATTGTTTAAATTGGTATGCTTTAAGGGAAGGAGGAGGTGGTTATATTGAAGATTGACAACATCACAAGATCGGATCTATTT
>JARBAV010000092.1 GCA_029237515.1 Nitrososphaerales archaeon | reverse complement strand
GAAGATTAATTAGATATCCTCAATATATTGAAACATTAAAACACGCCTGATCACAATTTGATAATGGTAGATGCAATTCTAGTAGGAATAAGAAATGTTGGCTGATTCTCATTAAGAGACCAAAAAAATAAAATCTTAGAATAGTAATTCTGAACAGTGTGCACGTCCAGTAAATTCTCCATGTGAGCCATCAATAATTCTAAAGTTTATTCTTTGGTTGGTCCCACAGTTTCCAGATATTGTTACTTCCTTAGGTACATTGCCACCACACAAAGTATCGATAGATTCTCGGCCTTTCAATTCGTACTTTGTTTTATCTAAAGTGCCCCCTGTTATTGTACCTTTCTTCTCACCAAATTCAGTACCAATTATATGCCATTGTCCTTTCAATGTGCCTCCCTCTTTGCTGGCGCTAAGATGTATGCCGAGAGTAGATGGATTTGTTGCCGTGCCTGTACTTGTGCACTGGTAATTCTTGCCGGAGCTAGAAATAAGTATGCTGTTTGCTGGACCACCCCTAGCTGCAGTAGTAGTATTTGCAGATTCAGTCTGTGCTAATGTATCGTTTAATAGGGTGTGGGCTGCTGCCAATGCTGCAACGTATATAGCTATTGCTAGGATTTTTGGCCCTGTTCCTTTAGAAATATTCATAAACGTGCTAGAAGCGACTGATATATTTAAGTACTATCTAATCCGGTTGAGCTCTGTTAGATTCTATAGATTTGCTATAACCCAGAGGCGGACCTACTACATAATCACCATTTCTAAGTATATTCAAACAGATTAGGGCTAACTTCTAAAGATCTTAATGACCCACTGTTATATGCTTATCCAGCTAACTATTCAGAAGTTGTATATATGCTATAACTTATGTGTCAAAACCTTGGAATCTATGTGAGCTGATCCCACAGTTAACCAGTTGGTAAATCAAAGTCCGAAATATTTCCAAATTTCGTTTTAGATTCTTCAACTATCGAATGAGTGGGAATAACGAATAGGTAGAACAGGTAAATATTAGAATTACATTTCTCCATATCTTTTCGTTCTCGGCCTTTCTCTAGATCATCTTTTGCTGATAGATAAATAAATGACTGATCGAAGTCATTAGGGAAGTAATCTAGTATATAATGTGTATCTCTAAACTTGATCCACTCGTCTAATGATATTATGGGTTTATCCTTCCAATGATTTAAGCCAGTCCTGCTACTAGATGAAAATTGAGGATCAAGTCTATCAAGTTTCTTAACTAAATTATCGATTGATCTCTCTAGCTTCAATCCACTCTAATCTCTCTTCTAGAAGCTTAACATACATAATAGACGGTCCTTCTGCGATGAGCCTAAATAGTGCTTCATTACATTCCTTTGCTAGTTTAACTTGACTACTTGTATCGATGATATTATTCATCGATATTTGACAGGTGAGTATAATAACCAAGACTTAATTGTTATTATTGTCCAACCATGGAATAAGTTTTTATAATTTGCCGTTATTCAGAAAATAATGTCTTTTACACTCAAGGGAAGACTTACAGACGGAAGCCCGCAGCCTCAACCTCTATCAGCACATACATTAAAGTTCTTTGATAAAGATCCGATTTTTGATGTTTTTGGCGATGATCCAATAGGTAGTACGGTAACGTTAGACGATGGACGATTTAGAATTGATTTTAAAAAAGAAGATTTCAGAAAACCAGAAGAATTTTGGGAATCTGTTATGAATGAACCTGATCTCTACATTAAGGTTTATGACCCTGAAGGAAATTTTGTTCATGAAACAAGTCCAATTGGTACTCCTTTTTCGCCTTATATTGAGGCAGATGAAAAAAATCAAACTGAATGTGTAGTTATTGGATCAGGTTTCGGAGGAACAATCTTATCCTTATCATTTGTAAATCAGTATCACAATGAGGATCATAACAAACCTGATGTCGACAAAAGAAAAGTTGTGCTACTTGAAAGGGGCCAGTGGTGGGTAAGTCATGAATTACCACTTAGTCCTAGTGCACATGAACTTAATAAAACAAACGGACCTCCAGAAATGGGTATTACAGACTACCTTGAATCAAATGACAAACATTATAGAACATGGGCATATCCTGATAACATCAATGGATTAAATAAGTTTCTAAATACCATTCGCGTTGTTGATAGACGAGGTCTATATGATTACAGAATTTCTAAAAAGGTTCACACACTAGCAGCTAGCGGAGTAGGAGGAGGATCGCTAGTTTATACGAACGTTACTGAAGAACCAGATGGAGAGGTATTGGATAAGTGGGATACACAGCTAAACCTTGGTTTTAATCACAATAATCTGTCTAAATATTTTGAGATGGCAAGAGGTTTTATTGGAGTTAACAAGATTCCGACTAATACAGCACTTAGTACTGTTAAACTTCCAAAAACTAAAGCTTTTCAAGATGCAGCTGCGATAATAAAAAAAGAAACACCAGCAATCGTAAAAAATAAAACAACTTTTGATCCAGCAGATCCTGATCAGAAAGACTTTGTTGAGGACATATATGCAGTGGACCTTTCGATAACTGACATTCCATATAGAAAAGATGAAAAAACTTCATTTAAGAAAGGTAATGCATATACGCCAACGTTAAACGCAATCAAAAATGATCCTTCCCTACAAGAAGAATTAGCCGTCTTTTTTAGAAAGTATTTTGCAGAACCCAATGTGTGTGAGAGACATGGAAGATGTGCACTTGGT
>JARBAV010000091.1 GCA_029237515.1 Nitrososphaerales archaeon | reverse complement strand
TAAGCAACTAAGGACACGACTTTGGACCGAGCACACAGGATTGCTCGAAAACACGATGGATATGACCAACGAAATGGCTAAGCGGACAACTACATCACGCCGAAAATTGATACCCTCACCGTACGATAACGGCTCAAACATTGATGATTTTGATAACGGATTCAATATCTGGAAGAAGACAGCAGATCATAATGGTTTAGCCGTTTCAAATAAAGGTAACATTATTGGGCATATTTATTACTATAACTTTGAGGAAATGAATCTTCCACCGCCTTATCCAGATGCAAAGGGAGGAGGTAAATTTTCCTTCCTGTAAATAGATTAGGTTCTTAATGAAAGCGCAAATTTATGGATCAAATAGGAAATACGAAAATTCGAATTAGTTCTCAGTTAGATTAGTAAATATAAGTGGCTAATAAAAAGTAGGATGTGGCTCTATCATTGCCCGAATGGGGCTTTCAATTGGACTCCAGCAATGGCATTCGCCGAGTTGGGATCTACATCATCCTGTGGCTCTTCCGTTACGAAGAATATAGTATACGTAAAGGGATTGACCATATGTTGACTGACATTTATCGTTCCATTTTCATTGAGTTGTCCTAAGCTAAGTTTATATTCTGATCCGCCGGCATCACCAAGCCACGCTTCATAAACATTTCCCGCTGCTGGAGAAGCACTCACTAATCCCTTGATATTGGTTTGATGTCCGTCTGATGATATTGTGATATCCCCAATTTTCTCCCCGCCATATGGGTTTCCTCCAGCTGGCTTGGTAAGTTCTCCAGTCACATTTGCTGTCTGTAATTGGGCAGTATCGGCAGAGTCGTTCTGGGCGACTACATTTTGTGATGTCTGACCTTCCATTCCAAAGGTTAATGATGCCACTACTGCTACCGTCAATGTCAAAACGGTTACATACGGCAGCTTTCTATTTTCAAACAGATTTTTCATATATTGTATCTTAAGCATAGTAAACAAAATATAAATAGCATTACTTATTGAGGTAAAGCCATTTACTTTGGTCAATTAAATTTTAGAAATAGTTGTGCTAATGATACTTATAGGCGTAACTTTACAAGCTATAAATAGAATGTTGAGTATGTATAGATGAAGAAAGAAAATGGGCGAATTTGAAGTAAAGAAAGAAACAAAATATGAAGTAGATACACATGATATAAAGGATGACGTCAAAGAAGGCGCTGAAGATGCTAAAGACAAAGTAAAAGCTGGAGCAAAAGCAGTATTTAACAAAGTAAAGGATCCTGACAGGGATTTAGATACAGAATATCAGAAAGAGAAGGTAAAAGAAAAACTCGACTAAATTCAAATAGTATTTACTATTTGCGAAAAAGGTTGCTGTAAAAGCTGAATTTCTTTTTCTTTTATACTTTTGATGTTGTTTTATAATAGCATATAATACGAATTTGTAAAAAGAACGGATATACGGTGCAGACTTTACAATTTGAGATTAGTAGAAGATCCTCAGTGATTAGTCAGGATTTTTTTCATGAATTCCAATTAGTCAAAAAAAATTTTTCATTTACACATTATTAATTAAATTATGACGGCCGCTCGATTATTATATTTAGAATTTAGCATTCAGTCTCTTTTTCTAGGGGACGTGCTTCCTTATCGAATGCGAGAACTATCGTATTATCAGTAATATCAAAATGCGTCTTTGTTTCAAACGCGTTCTCCAACAGACGCCTGTAAATCTCCTTGAATAGATAAGAGTACTTTGACCCCATATTGTGCTCAATTATGATCTTTTGAGTGGTTTCATTTTCTTCGGTCCTGTAAGGTATGTCTGAAATTCTAGACCAATTTTCTAAGATACTAAGGAAGGAGGAAATCGTAAATTCTCCCCGTAATAGTAAACCAATATCCACAAAATCCTTCTTTGCACTCGCTTCTGCTAATTCTGCTAATTGTTGTTCGTTAAACTTGTCAAGCACTCTTGAAATGAATGGTTTTGGTACATAATAGAGTTTGGCTTGAGCCGCATAAAGATGCCAATCTAGGTGTTCGTTAATGATTTGGTTTACAAGGGTATTAACGCTAATCTGTCTTGTTTCGGCCTCCTTGCATAATTGCTCCAAATTATCGGAGGGAAGTCTGAAGGTCACACCCTCGGTAGCAGACTTTCGTCTTTTGGCAGTTGTCTTCATGAAAGGGTCACCTACCTATCCACTCCCGGGAAATACATTGTACTTGTTTAATTACACCCGAGTTATTTAACGTATTTGATTCATTAAATTACACAAAACACACACGTTTTTTATAAAAGATAAGCTAAATTGATGCGATGAATAAGCAATCTATACAACATGGGAAATATATTCTATATGAATATCCCGCCACTGATGGTCAGGATAGTGAGCGGCAAAGTGCTATTGAGGTTAATACCAATTCTCGCAAATGTCCGTCTTGCAAGAGTGACGGGACAATTTTCGATGGTTTAACTGGTGAAATAATCTGTACAACCTGCGGTACGGTTGTTTTGGATAAGCAGGAAATGCCAGTAAGTGACATAAACGCGAAAAGTAGATCAGGCATGCCATCATCACTTGTTTTCCCTGACAAGGGTTTGTCAACTGTTATAACCTACTCCAATACTGATGCGAATGGCACTCTCTTAAATCAGGAACAGATTACAACAAGTAACAAGATTAGATACTTGGACAAAATTTGGGGCAATAACAAGAATCACCTTAGAAATTTCAAGAATGCATTTGCGATCATGTCGACAGTTACCGATAAATTGGGGCTGACCAATCCCGTCATAGAAAGAGCCGCATATTATTATCGAAAAGCATTTGATAGCAAATTAATCAAAGGAAGAGCAATAAAAGAAATGGTTGTAGCAAGTATTTACGCCGCATGTAAAGAAATGAGTATCCCAAGAACATTGCAAGAGATATCTTATGCGGCAAACGCGGAACCCATTTTCTCAGGTAGATGCTACAGAATAATGTCTAGGAAATTGAGGATTAGCCCTACCTTAGTCGATGCTACATCGTACATTTCCAAAATATCAACCAATGCACAAATTAGTCAACAAACTTATAGAGAAGCAGTAAACATGTTGAGTGTTGCAAAAAAGAATCCCATTTGTCACGGCAAGGATCCTAAGGCAGTAGCTGCTGCAGTGTTGTATGCGTCTTGTTTAAAAAGGAACGAGGCGGACATTAGCCAATCAAAAATAGCAACAGCTGGAAATATTAGTATAGTGACTCTAAGAAAGAGACTTGCTGACATTCTAAAAATATTCCCAGAAGTAAATTATATGAAAACCCGCAACAAATGAAATAGAGAGGCATTCAGAAAGCTCTCCCTACATGAAAATGACGACTAGGTTATCCAGTACTCTACGTCAGAACAGGCAGCAGATCAATTTCAAATGTAGCTTTAGGATCGCTGCTATTGCAGATCGGTTTATCTATTTTTACATTTTTTTAAAAAGCAATTCCATAATTTCCAGTCAAATTCAATGAATCTTTATATGGAAAGGGGGCCAATGATCCACGCTTGGGGAAGGATTTTGAATGAGTGACAACAATGACCTTTGGATAATTATCGACAAACAGTTAAGAAATTCCGAACTCTTTCGCGAGAGCACTCACCTTCATAGATGTAAGAATTGTGGGATAATTTATTCTCATTCTCAATTCAAGCCTAACGGAAAGCTTTGTACTATTAGATCGGATGAGGGGAAATGCCCAGAATGCGCTTGATAGCATTCTGGGGTTGAATTTTCATGATTTGTTCGTTCAGAATCGCTCAACAATACTAGTACCCACCGGATTATGTGTTTGTTTCAAAATTATGCATGTTCAATGAT
>JARBAV010000090.1 GCA_029237515.1 Nitrososphaerales archaeon | reverse complement strand
TCTAAGAATGGAATGATTAATAAGAATATTTCAGCTGGTGACTGGGTAGTCGTAACTACGCACGGGGGGGATACATTTCAAGGCATTCTTATGCCTAGATATGCATCAATGGACAAGAAACATGTAGTCCTTAAGTTAAAGAGTGGATATAATCTAGGAATCTTATCTGACAAGGTAAAGTCTATTAGAAAATCTGAAAACAATTTAGGAACTGCTACAAGCCTTGTGGATGCTGCCAAGCCAAGGATTCAAATAGAGAAGGATAATTTGCAATCTGTTCACAAGATTGCACTTATTGGCACCGGTGGTACTATTGCCAGCAAAGTGGATTATCGGACAGGAGGAGTCAGCGCTGCTTTGTCTGCATCAGAGATTTATGATGCAGTACCTGAACTTAGAAAATATGCATCTATAGAAGCTGATTTCATGTTCAATGAGTATAGCGAAAATCTGGAACCGCATCATTGGACTCAAATCGCAAACAGAATCGGTGAGAAAGTAAGGAGTGGAGACTATCGAGGCATAGTGGTCTCCCATGGGACCGATACTATGCATTATACAGCTGCCGCACTGAGTTTTGCTCTTCGCAATCTTCCTATCCCAGTTGTTTTGGTTGGATCTCAAAGATCATCAGATAGACCCTCGTCTGACGGAGCTCTCAATCTGATAGGTGCCACGATTTTTGCGATAGAGTCTCCTTATACTGGGGTATTTGTTGCAATGCACGGAACCACGTCCGATGACATCATCTCCTGTCATCTGGGGACAAGAGTTAGGAAGAATCATACAAGCCGACGTGATGCATTTGAATCAATAGACAGGCTGCCTATCGCGACGGTGATCAATGCAGAGGTAAAGATAGAGTCACAATTTGTTAAAATGGATCTTCCAAATCGTCATAATAATTACGACGTGAGCTATTCTAAGAAACCCGAGAATAATTTTGAGGTCATGTCGAAATTTGATCCGAATGTGGCTCTCATAAAATATTATCCTGGTATAGATCCAAACCTAATCAAATATGCAGTCAAGACTGGTTGTAGAGCAATTGTTCTTGAAGGAACTGGATTAGGACACGTAGGAAGAAAACTCTTCCCCGAGATTGCAAAAGCTATCAAATCTGGTGTGTTAATATTCATGACGTCTCAATGTATCTGGGGAAGATTAAATATGAAAGTTTATGACACAGGCAGAGATTTGATCGAATTGGGAGTTATACCCCTTGAAGATATGACTTCTGAGGCGGCTGTAGTAAAGGCAATGTGGGCAATGGCAAATGGGCGTGATAATATAGAGGCAGCAAAAATAATGGAAAGAAACATAGCCAATGAAATATCATTAAAGTCCCCGATAAATAGGCGAATGCCATATTATGGGAAGGATTAGTGAGTTTGACAACCAAATCACCTAAGGCTAGCTCAAAGTATTCCCTTCCCAATTTGGATCCAAATATTTCAGGAGCCAATGCAATGGTAGGGTTGGAGATACATCAACAATTGGCTTCCCAGAATAAGCTTTTCTGTAATTGTAGTAACAAAGGAGCTGATCAGTCAACCCTGATATTTATTCGTAAACTGAGACCCGTTCATAGTGAGCTCGGTGGATACGATCCGGCGGCTATCTTCGAAGCAACAAAGACTAAATCGATAAGATATCATAGTCATCCCTCCACGAGTTGTTTGGTTGAAGCAGATGAAGAACCTCCCCATTCCGTTGATAAGGAGTCTCTCGAAACCGCACTTATTCTTGCACTGGCGCTCCACTCTAATGTGGTTGACGAGATCCACGTAATGAGAAAAATTGTGATTGACGGATCCAACACGACAGGATTTCAACGGACTATGTTAATTAGCACAGGAGGGTACCTTGAAATTAAAGGAAACCAGAAGGTTGGAGTACAAAGCATTTGCCTGGAAGAGGATGCGGCTCGACTCCTTTCCGACGATAATATCGCTAGAGACTATTCCCTAGACAGATTAGGTATTCCTTTGGTGGAGGTAGCACTTGAACCTATAAGTGGAACTCCACAAGAAGTGTTACAAGTTGCAGTAACATTAGGAAGGTTGCTCAGAGCAAGCAAAAGGGTAGAAAGAGGCATAGGTACCATAAGGCAGGATATCAATGTCTCTGTGAACGGAGGATCAGTCGTAGAAATTAAAGGAATACAACAATTAGATCAACTTATCAAAGTTATAGAATTTGAAACAACAAGACAACTAGGCATGATACAGATCGCAGCTGAATTGACTAAAAGACGTACCGCTTCGGAATTTACAGTAAAGGATGCAACTGACATTTTAAGGCGCTCTTCCTCTAAGGGAGTAGCTCGGATTTTGGAGACAGAAAACGCACAAATTATGGCAATAAGGGCAGAGGGATTCGATGGAATTTTAGGATGCGAGCCTTATGAGGGCGTGAGACTTGGCAGACAGTTAGCAGAAATAGTAAGATTCTATGGGCTAGGCGGAATTTTTCATTCTGATGAACTTCCTAACTATGGAATAACAGAGTCCGAAGTAACAGCAGTGAAAGAGAGATTGAATATAGGAAGCGGACGTGATGCGTTTATTTTGATTGGGGGAGACAGGGACAGGGTTCAATTCGCCGTTGATGCAATTATTCAGAGGTTGAATAAGGTTACTCAAGGTGTTGTACCGGAAACGAGAGCAGCGACGCTAGATGGGAAGACGATATTCATTAGACCTAGACCTGGGTCCAGCCGCATGTATCCTGAGACGGATGTGCTTCCCATAAAAATAGATGATTTGATTTTGGATTCATTGAGAGGCTCAGTACCTAAATCATTTGACAGTTACATAGAGGACATAATGCAAAAGTATCATCTTAACCGCAAACTAGCCCTTGAGATTTTTGACTCTGACCGCCTGAAACTCTTTGAAGACACGGTCAAAAGCACAAAGGTACAGCCGACTTTTATTGCCTCAAAATTAACAGAGGATCTCACCAGCCTAAGAAGAAAGGGCTTGAATCCAGATAGACTTTCCGATAAGTCGATTAAAATGGCATTTCAATTGCTTGACGGAGGTGATATAGCTAAGGAATCGATTCCATTAATACTTGAGACCATGCTAACAAAGGATATTAATGAAGTAAAAGAGGCCATCCAAATTCTTGGTCTGAAACAAGTCAGCGAAAGTGAACTAAATGAAATCATTGACAAAGTAATTGCCGATAACATGGTTTTGATTAGACAAAAAGGGAGAGATTCGTTGGGAACACTCATGGGAAGAAGCATGTCATTACTTAGAGGCAGAGTCGACGGAAAAAAGGTAAATTCCATTCTTGAAAATAAATTGAAGCAGAGTCTATCCTAGAGTAGGGTAATTAGCCTATCCGGATTTATCCATCAGTTTGTGAATATGACCTACTTTATACGATGGTGGTGAGGATTGATCCATTCTGGCCTAGTCCAGATTTTCGCTGTCTTTTATAACAGAATTTATATTGTTCATATGTGTTAAAATGCCTGAATTTGGATTAGCATGAACAGTTCAATTGATAATACAGCGCCCTCTTCGTCAAACGTTCTAGCTTCAACTAACAATGAAACAAGTCGAAGGGCCAAAGAAGCCATTTTTGTTCTTTGTGACAATTGCCACTGGGCTGCAACGTTTATTGATAAGTCGAGATTGAATCTCATTGAAAATGGATGTATTGTGTGCGAGGAATCACTCCTTTCGAGTTTCCCAATTCTTGATAACGAATCATTTACCATTGATATAAGTGAACGAAGGGGTGTAGAATTGATCTTCGGGGTCCGTCGGAAAAAAAATTAGACTTAAGAATTCTAGCCCCAACAACACAAATTGAGAAACCCACACAAGGTATCGAAACAAAAGTGGGGTAAGTCTTTCGCTACAAGAATGAAGAAATAACTCGTATTATGCCTGCGACTTTCCACATGACCTGCAAAATTTGGCTTTAGAGCTAATATCTGCACCACAACTCTTACAGCTTCTTTTTATTGGGCTTGTCGGTGTTTCTTCACCAGGTATATTTCGGACACCGATATTGTCTGAAACACTCACCTGCTGCGGCTCACCATGCCATTTACCTCCTTTAGATTCTAAGATGCTCTTCAATTCGAGAACAAAGCGTGCCTCTAAGAAGTTTGCTTTGGTAAGGTCTAGCAGATATTCGCTTAACTTGTAAAAGAAATTAACATCGTCAATCTTACCTTTCTTGAAAAGCTGAGCATCATCGATAAATGATTCATACTTATCTTGTACGCGTTCTAACACCTGCTTCAACTGCTCTCCTAGTTCGGCTAAGTTGCCTTTAGAAGAACCCTCCGACATTACAATACACCTATTTTCTAGGACTAATATATCCTATTGATGCCGTCGATACTTTATCATAATGCAAATAGAAAATACTTCGTCATCTTATTAGTCTGATATATCGGGGCTTCAATGCCTCGATAAAACACATTAATATCGATTTGAAGTCCAACGGAAGCACTAAAGGAGGGGTTGTCTAGACTGGTTAGGATACCTGCCTTACACGCAGGTGGTCATGGGTTCGAATCCCATCCCCTCCATTGTAGCCTCGATGTAAAAAATAACGGAACGAACGACAGAAAACAGAATCTACGCCAAAAAACCAAGGATTTTATTAGAGAGGTCTAACCTCGGATCTGCCAATTCAGGGTCAAGTAATCATCTGAGATATGGTGTA
>JARBAV010000089.1 GCA_029237515.1 Nitrososphaerales archaeon | reverse complement strand
TTTATTCCTAATGAATCCATTATTTTTGCAGGATCTTCTCCAGACTTGACCCTTGAAACATATTCTGAATATTTATCCGCAACTAGGGTGCCGCAAGTAAAACAGCGAACGGGAACAAGCATCTGCCTAATATCGTTGCCCCGATAATAAAAACCATCTGTAATTTAAGGATGCAGTAGAGGGATATGGATAGCTCAGACTTTGCCTTGATAAATTGATGCGAACGCTTCAAACAGTTATATTCAAATTACTCTGAACTATCGAAAATTATTGAGCGGGAGTCGCCCAGCTTGGCCAAAGGCGTAAGACTGAGGCTCTTATCCCTCAGGGGTTCGTGGGTTCAAATCCCATCTCCCGCACTTTTTTTTGATGAGAAAAAGACGAGTCAATACCTCCATCATTACAGGAAGCGTATATCAATTCAATCTTGGATTGCTGAAGCTATCTGCTTGCACGAATTCAAGGGAGCCCTAATCCTCCAATTTTGAAAGAATGGAGAAAGTGAAACAATGACCCATTAATGATTCTGCCATTTTACAAGAACTTTAAAGTGATTATCAATTGAGCCGAATGAAATAGCCCTATTGTATTCAAAATCAATCCAAAAAACCTTCATTAGTTAACAAGGAAAGACTTTCACACAATAAAATCTGTCATAATTGTAACCTATTGTAGTAACGTAGATTAGAGCTCCCCTTAAATAAATGAGAAACTCATGATTCGCTGTCTAAAACATATGACAATAGATTTCGACTGGAGCTTAGCAGATATCTCCAAATTCTTTCATAACCTGCTCACTATGACCTAGCGGCTTCAAACGGTGAAAAACTTTGATTATCCTTCCATCCTTTCCAATTAAAAATGTAGACCTGTGAATACCCAAGTATTCTTTTCCCATGAAATTCTTTGGCCCATAAGTTCCGTACAGCATTGCAATTTTGTGGTCGGCGTCTGAAATGAGTTCGTACGGAATATTCATCCGGTCCTTGAACTTAAAGTGTGATTCAAATTCATCTGGACTTACCCCAAGAATTGTAATACCTTTGCTTTCAAATTTATCATTGTCTGTAGAGAATTCTTTTGCTTCAGTTGTGCATCCAGGTGTAAAGTCCTTTGGATAAAAGTAAAGTACGATGCATCTATCTCCTCGATAATCGGACAGTTTCATTGATTTTCCATTTGCCGTTCTAAAGCTAAAATCAGGGGCAAATTCGCCCTCTTCAGGTTGATACGGTTCAGTTGAATCCATGTCTTATGATGCCTTTTGAATTATGGGGTTAGTATTGTTGGATTTAAAGGCTATGCTCTGCTGGTAATGGCCTAATTTGTGGAGTAGGTTTGTAAATAACCCAGATAGGATCTGCCACTATCTCTTTCTCGCAAGGGTAGATTATCTCTATGTTTCGACGCACAGGAGAATTGCGATCCGCATTAGCCGTGATCAGGTATGAAGAAAGATAATCCTCGATTTTAAATTTCAAGACTAAATTGATCAGACTTGATACGCTTTTTTAATAATCAAAAGACAATTACACATCAACTACATTAGAACCAAACCACTGCAATAATTAGCGACAAATCTTATACACATGTTGCTCTTCACGCAACACTCAGAATTTATCCGAATACAAAAGTATAAAATGCAATATTGTCACTTAGAGGAATTAACTCTACAAGGTGCCCTTCGGCCTTTTCCGTTTTGATCAAATTATGAATATACGGCCAATTTACATCGACCACGCTTGTTCCTTCAAGGAAGCGGGCTTCTTTTCCTAGAGTGTTATCTTCAAGTGACTTGCCATCTAACAGTACCTCCAACCTACCTGGTTTATTGTTCGTGGTTCCAACAATTGCGTGGACCCTCTTTGCTAAATTGTATTTCATGATAATTGCCGAGTTTTTATCTATCGTGCCCTCAACAGCGGTTACGCATTCTTTAGCCCAAATCCATTTCCCACGTAAATAAACGACGTTATCAAAGTGAAGACCGCTATCTTGGACAAAATTGACCTCATTAATTTTCACGGTCTGCTTGTTACCAAACCTCTTTAACCTCGAGTAGCCGACACAGATTTCAGGTGCAATTTGTGGAAAATGCATACCATAGGTCTCGTAGATCTCGTCTGTAGAACTGCTCTCAAATTTCTTTATGTCAACGGCTGCAGTACTATCGGTCTCTTGGATCAGATCTAAGATTGGGTCAACAAATTCTTCCATGCTTCCATAGCCCGCGTGTTCGTAACGAAGAAATCCATTCGAATCAATCAAGATGTGCTTTGGCCAATACATATTCCCATAGGCTTGCCAAGTCTTATTTTTAGAGTCGATTCCGACAGGGATTTCATTAATGTCGTATCTTTCCAATGCCCTAGAAATATTTTCCTTCTTGGTAGCAAATTCATATTCTGCCGAATGTGCTTGAATAACCCGAAATTCATAACCAGAAAATATTCTCTGTAATCGCTTCAATATCGGAATCATTCTTAAACAGAAGATGCATGTATATGTCCAACAGTCAAGTAAAACTACCTTCCCTCTTAATCCTGAAATTGAGATTGGTCCCGAATTACACCATTTGTCTATCCCGACAAACTCAGGAGAAGGTGATGCTGGTATTACTATCAAATCTCAGTAAGTTGATATTGTTATTGTATTTATTAACATTTAATCACCGGTTTCAAACACGTATACTGAAAGGATATGCGAAATGATCTATTTTATGACATTACTAGGTAATTTGATCGCGGAAAAGAAATAATGAGTCTCATTTCAGCTACTGACCGAATTTTCAATCGATATTGGGAACTATTTGCAAGTGGGATTTTCAATACGTAATTTTGCACCTTTTGATTAATTGAAGTTGAACATGCTTGCAATGGTAACACCTATAGGAATGTATTTTCATGGGACGGTAGTCCTAATCGCTTAAATAGATCAAGATTTGTGAATGAAAAGCAGTACTAAAGTCTCGAA
>JARBAV010000088.1 GCA_029237515.1 Nitrososphaerales archaeon | reverse complement strand
GAGATCATCACTTTAAAGTTTCGCTGAGCAAATAGGTTTGGCCTCGTATATACTTGGCACTACTACTATTCCCAATCGGCGCGGAGAAGCCACAATAATCGATGGTGTGGATATGATCCATACTTCTTCGGAAAGGCCAGAAGGAAAATGAAGTGAGCGAAAAACTTGCAACCGTGCAGTCAGGAAGTTTGAAGATATGATTAAGCAACTCTTTTGCGAAGTCTGAGAGTTCATGATACCCTGGATATATTGTAACTTCTATCAGCCAGAATAATCCCTTTTATATTATGTTATCGATAACAAAAACATGAGCGTTGACCCTACGGCAGAATTGAGTAATACAGCGTATGACATACTGAAGGTGTTGGGGAAGGATGCTGATTTCCTATACGATACAATTGACAGCTATATCAAAGATGCAAACAATGCCGGCAAATCTGAGTTGGTAGAGATGTGGCAAACCATTAAGAAGGATAGACAAAAACACGTACATATGTTAAAGGAAGCTTTGGAAAAAGAGATTCACGGATGATGTACATTCTAATACAACCAAGAGTTTAGGCACAGATCCAATTTTTCTCTTCAAGTTCGACTAACTTATGCGAATTAGGCAGGTTAATTGAACCCTTGCAGACTCCTACTTCCACTTTCATTAATTCAGTAATGAGATAAATTCAGTAATGAAATATAGAATGTTCATTTGTCTAATGGCAAACTAAACGAAAAAGTTGCACCTTTGCCATCAGTGTGATTTTCTGCCCATATTCTCCCATTGTGTGCTTCAACAATGCTTTTTGAAATATACAAGCCGAGTCCAGTGCCACCGTCTCCATAGTCCAATGCAGATGTTGATGTAAACTTTGTAAATAATTTTGGAAAGATTAGCGGGTCAATGCCTGTACCTGTATCTGAAATACTTACAATCATCTCTCCATTCAACCTCTGTGCCTTTACATTTATTGTCCCCTCCCTTGTATATTTTAGGGAATTATCTATCAAGTTGGATATTACCTCGGTAATTCTGTTCAGATCACCTTTGACATTCATTCGGCCAGGTTCAGAATCTTCAAACTCACCGACATATACGATATTCGTTTCAGGTACTCCCTTGTTCTGAATTATCTTGTTATATTCATCAATTACGGATAGTACTACCTGACTTATACTAAATTTCTCCTTGTTTAAGCGAAGCTTTTTGCTCTCAATTCTGGTAACATCTAGAATATTGTCCGTCAGTCTTTTCAACCTATTGGCGTTTCTGACGACTACTTCAAGTAATTGCCTTTGTTTAGGATCTTGTACCTCGGAATACATCACATGGCTCAAACCAAGTATCGGCTGAATGGGGGTTCGCAACTCATGTGCCGCTATGTTAATGAATTCTTTTTGAACTTTGTCAGCATTCTTGAGTTCCTCATTAAGAATGTGTTCCTTCCAAAGTAAATCGAAGAAAGTTTTAAACGAATCTACACTCTGCCTAGTATTTGAATACACAGTAAATCCAACTGAATCAGCAAAGTGCTCAGTATTTGTATTTACTAGTTCTGCTCGCAAGAACTTTGAATTGTCCACAATGAACATTAATGATGTAGAACTATTTCCACTTACTATTTCTATTTCGGGTGCATTCTCTTGTATCCTTTTTATGATATTGGAATCATCCTCAACATTGGGACAGATTAGCCTTACCTTGGCATGGTTAGACGAGGCTCCCTTGATAATGTGGTCTAATGCACCTATCCTTTCCAAATTTGCTAATGTTCTCTCATTTGGAATCAAGATTTGAGCTTCCTGCTTGATTGAATTTACAAGTTCCAAAAGTATTCGGCTTGTCTTTTTACCGTCATTGAGCACATCTATAAATTCTGGTTCCAATCCTTGTTCCAAGTACGCAATCCTTTCCTCTGCATTTGTTCCGTTGTTCCATAATTCGCTGAATGTATAGAGAAAATAGTCAATATAGGCCTGCTCAGTACTGACCAGTACATTCTTTATGTCTCGGCTTATCTCGCGATTGCTATTATCAGCCTGCTCGTCGTTTATTTCACGCTCAACCTTATGCACCTTGGCCACAATTTCCCTATCAGATACAGCAAAGTCGATGGGTGGGAGATTATCGACGTGTCTCACCTGTACACCTGCCTCTAAAAATCGATTAATCATCTTCACGCTTTCCTTGTCGACCTTAGTTACAAATCTAATTCCCTTGTGTTCTCCATTCACGAATTTTTCTTGCATTATCTTTTGGTAAACTTCAAAATTGCTATTATATGCTAAACGAATCCCGCTAAAGTTCAAACATGCTACAAGCTCTTTTGATGACTCTAAGATTTCTCTCTCTTTGCGAACTATGTCTTCATAGTCCTTAAGTAGAGTAATCTGACTTAATACGTTCGACAAGTAATGCTTCATTTCGCTGTGTGTGAGCGATGGCACAATTCCAGTTCTCTGGACGAAATCCTCTTCTTGCCTTTGAGCCGTGTAAAGTACGCGTCGCTCTATCTCTTGTTCAAGACGTGGTGTCCCCATATTTACCAATATTTTTGACTCTTCAAGGGCGGACTTCTTGATTGATTCTCGCAATTTAGCGTCTTGGGTTAGGAATACAGCTGACGCATAGAAGCCTATTGCAAACAAATAAGATGACAAAAATACGAGCGAATGAACAGCGACCCCGTAAGTTTGCTGGAATGCGGATACGCTAAATGCAATTCCGCCTAAAGTAATCCCTATGGCCGCTATGGTCAAATAGTCCTTTACTCTTTCAGAAGGTACTCTTCGAGCTATAATATAGAACGCCAATCCAAATAGTACACTACTCCCGATATTACCAGCCCTGTAAATAATTCGCTGATAGTATCTATAATCTG
>JARBAV010000087.1 GCA_029237515.1 Nitrososphaerales archaeon | reverse complement strand
TAACAGGATTACTTGAAGCACACGTCAAACCAGAACATCAGCGTGAATTTGAGTAATTATGCAAATAATAATAAGAATAATATTATTTGGCTCATTCTGGAGTCTAATGGATGGGCTAAAATACACCTCAATTTTTCATTAAATAAGTTGGACCTGAAATTGTTATTAATGGCAAATTACACTACTCTTAGCCAAGAAATGGTGCATATAGGTTGAATATATCAAAAGAGAATGCCATCGACTTTCATAGAGCGCTCAGAGGTAAGATTGAAATACACAATCGAGTCTCTATCGATTCCGGTTTCGGTGATAACGACGATAAAGGAACGCTTGGACTAATTTATACTCCGGGAGTTGCATTTGTATCTCAAGAGATAAGCAAAAACAAAGAGTTAATTTACGATTATACCTCAAAGTGGAACAACGTAGCCATAGTATGCGACGGAACAAGGGTTCTTGGCCTTGGAAACATTGGTCCAGAGGGAGCACTCCCCGTCATGGAAGGAAAATCCGTTCTGTTCAAAGTCCTAGGTAATATTAATGCAATTCCATTATGTATTGCTACACAGGATAAGGAGGAAATAGTCAAGTTTGTCAAGGCAATTGAACCATGTTTTGGAGCAATAAATATTGAAGATATAGAATCACCCAAAGTTTTTGATATAATGAAAAGGCTCAGAGAAGAGCTCTCAATACCGATATTTCACGATGATCAGCATGGAACAGCTGTAATCACATTAGCAGCAGTTATAAACTCTCTAAAAATAGTAAATAAAAAAATAGACAATATAAAAGTAATAGTTGCTGGAGCGGGCTCTGCCGGCTATGGAATTTTCAAGATTCTAAAAGAGGCAGGCTGCAGAGATATTATAGTAACGGATCGCAAAGGAGCAATATATGAGGGAAGGGAAGATCTCCTTGTAACTGCTGCTGATTCTCAAAACTTAGACAAGTTAGAAATAGCAAGAAATAGCAATTCCAATAAATTGCAAGGAAGATTAGAAGAAGTAATTAGAAAAGCCGATGTTTTCATAGGGGTCTCTGGCAAAGCTGGAATAGTAACTGAAGCTATGGTTCAGTTAATGAGTCATGATGCGATAGTATTTCCCCTTAGTAACCCGGATCCCGAGATCATTCCAGCAGTCGCTGTTAAAGGAGGCGCAAGAATAGTGGGGACTGGGCGCTCTGACTATCCAAATCAAGTAAATAATGCTGTAGTATTCCCATCGGTTCTTAGAGCTTTATTAGACACTAGAGTAAAAGAGTTAGATGAAAAAATGCTTGTCGCAGCATCATATGCGATTGCTTCTCTAGTTGAAAAAATTCACTTAAAAGAGGATTATATAATTCCCAAAGTAAATGACCCAAGAATTCTTCCAGTGGTTACACAGACCTTAAAAGAAGCTATCGGGAGCATACAACAAAAATAAGACAATAGCAAACCAGACAAAATTACGCTCGAGTTCGATCTATTTAGCGTATTTTATCCAAACCTCCATTTTAGTGTAAATGCTGAATAAGAAGTGAATAACTTGGAGGCATCTTCCTGTCAAGCCATGTCACAAACAGGATTAGCGAAGCCGCGCTCGTTGACAATTATTTAAGGTTAGATTTCGTATTTATTCTGTTACCAATTGAATTAATCATGTTAGAGAATTTATATTCGGTTTACCTACGGTGGTCTCAGGTATCACAATATTATTTATTTACTCGATTGACTTTACGTCATACGTAATTCAATCCTGTAGACCGAACTACGTTTCTGTGTGGTATCTGATAGGCATCTCAGTAACACCGCCGCCACTCTGTATCCGAAATTTCAGCGTATAAGACCTTAGCCCGGTCCTTTATCTCTTTGAAACTTTCGCCGGAGATTACAAACTCATAGGAACGCACCATTTTCTTGATTTCAAACTCCAGTGTCACATTCATTTGGATACTCATATGCACTGTTTACCTCATGCTCATACTTATGTGTCGATATAATTCCTGCTGGAGTAAGTAATACAGAAGGGATATCAAGAAAATATTTTAATAATCTAGGAAGAGAAATAGTTATTGAAATTGGTCTTGGAATCCTTTGAATGATTGTATGCTGCTTTGCATTATGCACCTAGGTGCTACTAAAAGTAACAGAGTCACTTTCACTTATTATGAATTATTTAATGCATTCAAGTGGTCTATTTGATTTTATATACACATATCTGCAAACTCAAAACAAATTTAGTCTCAACTGGAGGCTCTATCTACTTTCTGAGTAAGTTATATATTTGTAGCAGAGACGATAGTCACTGAGAGGAGATTAGATCAGTATGAACAAAGTTTCGTTAATCGTATACTCCGCTAAAGAATTAGCAAGCACTAAACAGATATTTAGTAAGTTTTTGGGTGTAGAACCATATGTTAATGAGCCTTATTACGTAGGATACAGGGTAGGCGGTTTAGAGATTGGTCTTGATCCTAATGCTCAAAACGCAGGACCTATAACCTATATTGATGTTGAAGATATTAAAAGTTCACTACAAGAAATAATAGCATTAGGCGCAGTTATTCAACAAGATGTCAAAGATGTTGCCAATGGATTATTGGTTGCAAGCGTTAAGGATAAAGACGGGAACATTTTAGGCTTTAGACAGAACCCTCAATAAACTTTTGTTTATTGCCACAAGGTGAATTAGTGAAACAATTCAAAAGTTGTACAGCAATAACGCCCTGCAGAAAGGCGGTGGATAAGAGACGATTCCAAAGAATACCATACCAAGATACTAGTTCAGCCTCCCCGAGATTCAACATCGTTGCACACAAAAGAATAGCAAAGTACGAATGAATTGAAAATTAATTTCATTTACTTTTCACAAAAGG
>JARBAV010000086.1 GCA_029237515.1 Nitrososphaerales archaeon | reverse complement strand
GACCTTAACAATGCAAACGGACTACCAACAAACATCAATGCAAATCAGTATACAGACAACAGCTGTGAGACAAGTAATCCAAGTGGATTGTGTATAGGAAGGTAACAGATAACAAGGATCGCACATCCTTTTCTTTTTTTGTCATTACCACATCACTTTTTTAATTAGAGTCGTTAAATTTTAATTTGAATTAAGAAGAACGATATAGCTTAAGAAGCAAAACACGTAACAAAATTGTCGCTAGTAAAATCATTGGATTCCTCTCAATCGAACTACCCAGATATTCGTTAACTCGTACTGGGAGTTGCACCACACCTCCTAAGACGACAATTTATGAATACATGAACGATCTGCATGACTCATCAGTCCAAAGGCATTCAAAATAGTGCTTGTAATAAAATAATATCCATTAGATTAAAACTTGACAGTAATGAAGTATACTGGTAATACCTTTCGAAACAAATTCCTTATCGAGACGTTACAAGAACCCCAGGTGAAATAAATGCAATCTACTATCGTCTAAAACTAATCACTATGACAGTTGTTAAATTAGGCAGTGTTTCTGAGCTAATCGCGTGACACCTGTAAAGTAAATTTTTGTTTATGCTTTCATATGTAACGTAAGTTAAGAGAATCTTTTATATCCTTCTTTTACCTATATCACATTCCTAATGTATTCTGTAACGAAAAATGCAAACAAGAATGTTAGCTACAATCGAAATGAACTGTTGGTAACTTTCAAGGGAGTTAAATATGGAGCCTTTGCTGGTTTTGTAGCAACTTGGTCTATTTCTTCAGTGATCGTCGTTACTGAACTATTACTGGGGCTGAATATAGGTGCATTTTATTCAATAATGGGAATCAGTCTAGGTATAACTGATATAACGACTGCAACTTCGATAGCTTTTGGTCTTCACCTCTTGGTTGGAACCGTAATAGGAGCATTGTTTGGTGCCATTGGAATAAGATGGAAAAAAGTACGAATGCTCAATCCTTATAAATCCTCGTTAGTTGGCATGGGAGCTGGTATCATACTGTGGCTAATTTTGTTCCTCCCAATAACCTTATTCCTAGTGCAACCAGCCATTAATTCTATTACTACCATAATGGCAGTTGGATCTCAGCAGGCGGTTTTCTCTGAAGATGTTAACCAGTCTATTAGAAATATTACATTCATTGCAATTTCATTTCATCTAATATGGGGTGCTATTTTTGGCATCATAGTGAGCTCTCTGCTAAGAATCAGACTTTTCAAAATAAAACAACACTATAGAGACATTATCAATATCGATCCAAATATTAGATTGGTTACCATTTGCGATTCTCAAGGTAATACAATGTATTCTCGTCATGGTGAAGGGGTATCAAATTTACTTACCCCAGAGGAAAGCAAAAAATCTATTGAGATGGCAATGACTGGATGGAAAGTACGAAGTGAGCTTTCAAACAAAATCGGAAGGGGGAGATACGTGATCGCAGAGTATGAAAAAATTAAGCGAATCACTATGCCTTTTGGAGAAGACTATCTACTGTATCTGACTACGGAACCACAGGCCAATCATTTAAACATAATTAATAGAATTCGAAAGTTGGAGGCGGGTTTAAAGTATTCTTTCAGCTGAGGAGAGAGCATTTACTCGTCGTGAGCTGTGCTATTAATTCGCGGCGTGTGTAAGCCACTAATAATAGAGTATGAAGAAAAAAATCTGCAATTAACTGCACCGACATAGAGAGGAAATAGTTTCGACAAGTTCAATAAACGAAAAGACTAAGTAAAAATTAAAATGAGAATGGCACAGAATGATATTACTGTAACGAAATACTAGTGATAGTACTGCTTGTGTTGACAAAATGGGAGCCGTACAAGTATCTATGAAGTAAAACAAAAGTTTCGGTTACTGTTAAAGTTTTAAGGATTGTACTGGTTGCAGTATCCTCAAGTTGATAGTTGGTTAGAACTTTTCATGTCCAGACACAGTAGTGACATACTGAATATCAAATTTTTGAATCATTCGCAATCAGGGATATGAGAGAGCTCAACTTAATAAGTCATATATGACGATAGAAACCTATATACGCAAGCAACTTCTCCTATAACAAATTGTTACTTGAAACTTGAAGAAAACGCCATTACCCTTCACAGAATTCTAAAAGGAAAAATTGAGATACAAAGTAAAATTACTTCTGGTTTAGATGAGGCCTTTCAAGGAAATGGGATAAGCGGGGCGGAGGAAAGTAAAGAAGACAATAGTTCAAAAACACTAGATCTTATTTATACACCCGGTGTAGCTTACGTAGCGGAGAAAATTCGAGACAACAAGCAGCTAGTTTATGATTACACCTCCAAGTGGAATAATGTAGCAATAGTATGTGACGGAACTAGAGTACTTGGGCTAGGGAATATTGGACCAGAAGGGGCTCTTCCCATCATGGAAGGAAAATCTGTATTATTCAAGTTATTGGGTGGAATAAATGCATTTCCTCTGTGTATAAATTCTACAAATAAAGAAGAAATAATTACATTCATTAAAACAGTAGAACCCACATTTGGAGCAATTAATGTTGAAGATATTGAATCTCCAAAAGTTCTTGAGATAGTAGAAAGATTACAAGAAGCTTTATCCATTCCGGTTTTTCACGACGACCAACACGGTACTTCTATTATTACTCTAGCAGCCTTATTTAACTCACTTAAACTTGTTAAGAAGGATAAGCAACTAGACCGACTGAAGATAGTCATTGCAGGTGCGGGATCTGCAGGATATGGAATATTTAGGTTATTAACCAAAGTAGGATGTTGCAACATTATAGTAATTGATAGCAATGGGCCACTTTATGCTGAGAGGTTTGATTTTCCTACTTTAGGTAAATACAAGAAAGAAATGGCTCTTTTCACAAGTATAAAACACTTGAAAGGAAAAGGAATGGTTGAAGTCATTCAGGGAGCAGATGTATTTATTGGAGTGTCAGGAAAGGCGAACCTCATCGACGAGGGAATGATAAGATCAATGGAAAAGAATCCAATTGTTTTTGCACTGAGTAACCCTCACCCTGAAATTCTCCCTCCAGCGGCGTTATTGGCCGGTGCAGAGATAGTTGCCACGGGTAGGTCCGATTTCGCCAACCAAATAAATAATGCAGCAGTATTTCCATCTGTGCTCCGGGCGTTACTAGATCTGAGGATACGCACTCTGACTGATGAATTGATGATAGCTGTTGCTAGGGCTATATCTGCACTGGTAGACTTGGAACACTTAAACAGGGATTATATACTACCATCCATAGACGATCCGAGGATTCTGCCAGTCGTCTCGAGTACCATAAAGGATTCTATGGAAAAGCACATAGAAGCTGCTGTAACAGGACATAATTAACCTAAGATTTAGAACGAATGTCATTTATCTAACTCATTATGTCTGAAATAATATGTAGCTAGGGTCTTAAGATTTCTCGAGTCAGAAAAGGCCTCAAAAAATACTCACAGTTAAGATACTAAAGGATCAGTTTTTGTGCTAAATCTTGCTGAAGAAATTGTGCTATAGGAATCGAAAATCTTCTTTTACGGTGACAAGGACCATGTGGCTATTTGTTCTTTCAATGGCAGAAAGGGCTAACTCTTTTTTGACAAATTGACTAAGTTCCTTGCGATTTCGAAATTTGGCAACAATTATCATGTCTGTAAGTCCTGTGATGTCGTAGACTGCACATACATTCGGAAATTTAGATATTGCTTTTTCGACTTCCACTATTTTTCCCTTATGAGCTGTAACTTCTATTATTGCAGTCAAATCGTAGCCTAATTTCTCATGGTCGACTACGGCAGAATAGGACTTGATTATTTGATGCTCTTGGAGTCTATTTATTCGCGAAAGTACTGTGGGAGCAGAAACACCAATCTGCTCTGCTATGCTTCTATAGGAAAGCCTCGCATCAACAAGAACTTTTTTTAATATCTTAGCATCTATCTCATCTATATTCAATTGATATTCTTTAACTAATTCTTAAAAGGGAAGTTTGTGATAAACCTTATTGTATTCTATCAATTGTGTCAGACATTGACAATTCTTAAGTTTTTGAAAATTACCTGTCTAGATAAAGATCCGGATATACAATGTTAAGAGACAGTTTTTGATTTACTTAGGAGTCTCCTTCTTAACTTTGCATCATGTGTTTTTATTCTTAAGACAGTACCGCAGCAAGGACATCTTGACCCATTATTCCATCGTATAAAGACCTCACATTCGGTACAGCGTCTTACACCATTTTCGTAAAATGAGGCGTGAAATGACTTCTTAGCTTTATACTCGATACAAATATTTTTGCACGACATGCTATTTCAATCCAGGATCAAATCGTCAAATCTGTCTGTCAAACTTCCCGGCCTTATTGTTCATCAGGTCTATTTTGCTGCAACGCATTGAAAGCCATCTATAGAATGGGTCCAAGGCTTTCTCTCGTATTTGCTGATTCGAAACTTGCTTCTATTGACCTGTTTTAACAATTGAACGCTTCCCTTATCAAGGGAATATGCTAGGTAATAGTTCACCTATAATTCTCACTTGCTGCTTTATTTGTCTATATGCTTCTCTTGTTTGGCACTAGCACAGTTTTGACTTGCTTGAACACACATGGTGGCACTGATTTGTCTTTAATCTTGCAGGCTGTAAAGTGCCATCCTACTTCCAGAGCCAAGTAGCTAATAGAAAAGCCAAGCCCTACATATATTAGCAAATTCAGGTTTTCAAACATTTTAGTAGTATACAACGGAATTGTAATATATAAAGTTCTTTATCAAAATACTTAACACTTATTAATGTGGCATATCAGGCCCGCTTAATAATCGTTAAGTTTTTTATTAAAATCATGGATGGCTCCTTATCAGCTGAAAAGACGAACGAATTATTATTAAAAACAATATGTGTATGATTTGCTGAAGCATTCTACATATGGAAATAGGTTCATCATCTGGACCTCAATCGGAAGGTCTAACTTATTATTTTTATTTTTATTCTTTTTGTCAGGTATCATCTTGACCGCCGCATAAATATCGTAGACTAATCAATACAATTCATTTGACTTTGAGGCTCTCCTTTTCTATATTAAACCTTTTTGCTGCTGCTTCTCTTGTGCCTTCTTGAGGCTTGTTTTGGGCTTAAGTTGGTCATATCTCATCCTAAAGAGCTCTACTACCGAAGGTATATCATTTTCTCCTCGAGTGATCCAGTAACTAATCCAGCCTGATTTTGGCAGTACGTGATGAGGTGACACACGACCCGAATTAACAAGTTCATTTCTTGTATCCATTGGAAAAGGTAAATCAGCTAGACGATCTCCGTGGATATGTCCAAGTTCTCTTTTATGTAGACGAAATTCTAGACCCCCAAACCGATGAGGTTCTGCCGTAACATCTGGCCAGCTCAATAATTCATCTCGAATTTTATCTAAAATTGTGCCCATGAGTATCGTTACGATAGCCAACATTATAAACTAGTGGGTTTACAAATTATATTAATTCACAGAATACATGAGTTAGGTCGAATAATTAGAAATATAATGATTGCCAGATGAGTAGTACGTAGTCAAAACGATAGTGCCATATGAAAATTTACCCAATAGTGCATATTCGAATTCAACATTTACTTTATTCTCCAAATGAGTATAAATGCCAAATTATCTGACTTTGACAGAGTGCTACTATTTTGTATTATAAAGAATAATATTTCTTAAGATCGCCTTTGAGCATTATAAAACAAAATGCTGTCTCTGAATTTTGGCACTTGAACTAACTTGTGACTTTATTGTCTTTATACATTCTTAGCTCCTTACGAATTCATATACTTGATATTTATTTTCAGCATCTGAACGAGAAGGATACTTCCACTTTGTTAGGTCTAGTTTCACTTTGATAAATTTGTTCTTTTCCAAAAAACTCTTAGAGTCAACCGATGACAATAATATATTGTATATTTGTTCGCCTACCAAGACTTGGTTTGGTTTTGCAATTGAGGTTATCTTTGAAGCCATGCTTATACTCGAACCAACAATGTCCACATGTGATCTTACTATACTTCTTCCATACACCACGACCAGGGTCTTCCCATACGCCAATCCAATTTTAACCGTGATTTCTGGCAAGTCGGATTTTTTGAATGCCGGATTAATAACTTGAGTAACAATTTCTAGTATCGCCATTGAACAGTTTAGTGCGTTTCTGCATGCTAATGCTTCATCGTACATGGCAGGAAATAAAATAATAACAGCATCTCCTTCATATTTGAACACATAGCCATCATATCCAAATACGATATTGCTTATCTCTTGAGCAAAGACTTGTACCATTAAAGCAAATCTGCTATCTTCCAAAGTTAAGCTCAATTGTGTTGAATTATTGATATCTACAAACATTATGACAAGATT
>JARBAV010000085.1 GCA_029237515.1 Nitrososphaerales archaeon | reverse complement strand
GGTATTACGGGAATTACAAAATAAGATAAACGAGCGTCTTTTCTATTCAACCCTTGAATCTGCTATATAGTATCGACTTTTTCATCATTTGGACCCCCAATTAAAATTAGATTACTTTGACCTGTATCAAAGATTAGCGAATTAATACTCTTCTGTAGCATATCCTTTTGATATCAAAAATCTCTTAAACTCGCTAGAATCTGTTATGATTAAATCTATTGCACGAAGTAGAGTTGCGTAGCAGAATTCCATTGCTTCATGGCTTATTTGACAGTTCGGACAAATATTCGTATCTTTAGTAGGCAGAAACTTCTGTAATTCCCTTTTGTGGCTGAAGTCATCGAATACCTCTTTAAGTATCTTTAATATCGGTTCAAGTAACATTTCCATCATACTTTCATACAATCCTTCTAGCTTTATTGCAGCGTCAAATTCCTCATCGATACGATATTTTCCCCATGTTCCGCGTGCACAAACAAATCTCTTTTTTCTATCTCTTCGATCCTTCTTATCTCTTGGGAACAGAAAAATGTATTCTAATCTATACAAATCCTTAAGCGTAGAATATACTACGCTGGAAGGTATTTTCTCCTTTTTCATGATGTCTTCTGCCGTTACTCCCTTTGCACCTGCTTGTCTTAGTCCGTCCATTATTTGCCAGGCAATTTCTTTGGATAAGACGTCTGCTTCGATTGGTGATTTTATTGGAAAATGTGTCAGATATGTCTTAATTTTTTTTGGTTTAGCCGATTTCAACTAAACTAGTAAATGGAGGCTTACTTTTTATATTTTCTGTAAATCCAGAAAAAAAAGAAATCTAACCTAGAAACCTAACTAGTTAGTGAACAAATTAAGCTGTGACGATTTATGTTTTAAGGCGAACTTATTCTCATAGTTATAACGTTTAATGATGAGAATGAAAATTATATTGTATTTTATATTCCAGAGAAATAATTGTGTTCTACATTTGCTAGTAAACTTTTATCTAGATGAAGTATCTATAGATCATTGGATTGAATGATCAGCGGGAGTATTCCATAGCGCAAAAGGAGTACATTGAGTCGCGAAGCGGAGCAGGAATGGCCACGTCTTCCAGAACAATCTGTGGATATTGTGATAAGGGAAATCATAACGGATGCCTCGCTCTATCCAAGTGTTATTGTGCAAAGAATGGGCATAGAATGTTATGAGATAGTTTCTAGGATTATAATTGGCGAAGATATTTGTAAAATCGTCATTTGGACTCAAATATAATAGTTAAGATTCTCATCATCACATTGAATGTTCGTTTAGCATACTAGCTTCACATTCTTCACAGATCTTTTCATCTATCTTGAATTCAATACAATGATGAACATCACATATGATCAATGAAGAACGAATAAAATTACAAATTTCAATAAATTTTGACATAGCATATTGAATATAGGCTTTACTCCTAGCCAAATTTGTTGTAATATCATCGATCATGTACATTAACTCTTGAATTGAAGCATTTCAGATATTAAGTCCAGTTATCTCTCTTTGCAAATATCTAAATAAACCAGACACCTTATGACCATTTCATGGAAGCATGCGAGCTAAAAAAGATAATAGTGGCAAAATCTATATTAAATGTAAACAAATAAAGAACATTCTGAAAGAAGTTGAGATATACTATCTTTGTGAAATTTAATTCTGTAAGCAAAATCATAGTTTATGGAGACCAGATTACAATATCATTAAAGTCTAAGCCAGAGAGAGGTAAGGCAAATCGTGAGCTAATCCAGAAACTAGCAGATTATTTTGAAATTGACAAGAATAGAATACAGATTATTTCTGGCATAATCTCTAACAAAAAGCTAGTTAATATAGATACTTAACTCAATTATTTCGCAAATGGCTTTCTATTGCAATACTGTAAATAGAATAAACTTTTTATGTTGTATGAGAACAGTACATACGACTACATCTACAATATTCAGAAAAGTCGGTATGGTTATATTATTGGTGTCTGATTTATATTATATAATGATATCCTTGGGATGAAGTTCAAGAGTCAAATTCAATTGACCTAATTGACCTTTGTAGTGAGTTGTCTCTTAGTGACATAATTCTGTATGCCTGCCGCATTTCTGCACAACATCCGGTAAGAACCGACCCAGCTAAAAGATATGTTGACGTACGAAAGACAAAGATGGGCG
>JARBAV010000084.1 GCA_029237515.1 Nitrososphaerales archaeon | reverse complement strand
CAGGATAACAAGTTCCTGTTTCATCGTCTTCGTTCGAATGATATCCTTCAGGACAACCGCCTAGAGGAAAACACTGCCCATCGCCATTGGTTCCAAAGCCAGGAGGACAATCTTCACCCGGTGGAGGTGTACAATGTGGCAGTGTAGGATCGAATAAACATCGCTCATCTGGTCCCCCTGGAGTTGAACTATTAGAGGGCGGAGGATTTGGGAGTGGCTCACCCGGACATGGAGGTATGCCTGGTGGTCCTGGAATAGGAAATGGTAACGTCTCATTAGATCCCAGCGGAGGATCGATTTCAATCGTATAGCAAAGCCAACCTTTCTTGTTATCGCCCCCTCCACCGCCGCCTCCAGTGTTTGAGACTCCATATTCAAACGGCTGTTTACTTAGCACGTCTTTGCTAAACTCATTGGCCTCCATATCTTGCCACTTGAGCGTCAAATCGTAGGTAGCAGCCTGATCTTGAACTGTTTCCGAAGTTATGAGTATGTTAAAAGGGGCACTATCCTTCGCTGCTACCTGATGAGGATCTGCAAATCCAAATGAAGTGCCTATAACTGTACCTGCAGAGTCTCTGAACGTTGCAAGTGCTTCAACGAACTGGGCATCTGCTGTTCCATTATTGATGATTTCCCCCACTATTTCACCACCCAGTCGATCGTTGATAAAGCGAGCAGATAGAAGTTCTATGTCCGGACCTGATTCGGTTGGTTGCTGTTGTAATAGTCCCTGTTGTCCTTGTTGCTGTTGTTGGAGTGGTTGCTGCTCTCCTCCTTCTGCTAACTGTTCAAATGGTGATGCTGCTGTTATTGATTGTGCTTGAACACTGATAGCAAAAGCACCTGACTGAGCCGTCAAAACTGACAGAAAAACCAGAGCAAGACGCATTACCTTCACTATTCTATCTATCCTCTTCAGTCAAATCTAACAACCTTGCAATAACTGAATCAAGCGTATCTCCAACAGTTCCGCGTTGTTGGAGACGCCTATGCGTCTCTCGCTTTATCTTTATCGATATATCGCCAGTCTGTTTCTTCACACTTCTACTTAGTGGTGATAGTATAAAATCTCTACTATCACTACTTTCGACAGAGTAGACACTAAGTATAGTTAAGCGTATGATAATCAGAAGGAGACAGGTATTTTGACGATAATCGCCACGCTGCCTAGATACGCCGTTACTAATCAGACTCGAACAAAGTCTTGAGCGTGATATCGCTAGCGATATTAGACGATTTAGAGCCTTTTCGACATAGCGTAATCCCATTATTTGCCATCGAACCCCAGTACCTACCGGTTCCGAAGCCCACCGGACCCGAAAAATCTCCTTATGAACCGATAACAAGCGGGAGAAGCTGATATTGCAGAAGTATTGCATTTCTCGCAATTTTCTTAGATCGTGTGCTACCGCATTTCACACCCCGGTGACTGAAATTAAAATATGGATTTGCCAGTCGAATCTATTGGCAAAAATATTTATAGATAAACATAAGGAGAGAAAGTTATTGTCGCAAGAAGTCGTTGGCCTGTCAGATAAGTCTAATATATTGTTGAATAGGAGGGAAATCACGGTCCTTTTCAAGGAACAGGCCGGCAAATTAAGGAGAACAGAGGCATCAGAAATGGTTGCCAAAAAATTTGGGCTGAGCAAGAATTGCATCATTCCTATTAATATGAAAAGTGAGAGAGGCAAAAGGGATTTAGTCGGAACATTTTACGCATTTAATTCAGAGGAGGAAACCAAAAATAAAGTACCTCGATATAGATTGTTGAGAAATCTGTCCAAAGAAGAAAGAAAGAAACTGATCGATGAGGAAAAAGCTGCTAAACTAAAGGCGAAACAGGCTTCATCTTCAGAGGCGAAGGGTTAGGGTAGGGCAGGCGCAGATAGCTTGGCGAAAAACAATTCGGGATCGATATACAAATTTTACAAGATTGACGGAGATAAGGTAACGAGGTCTAAGAGAGATTGCCCCAGATGCGGAAAGGGGGTTTTTATGGCTGAACATAAGGATAGACTTAGCTGTGGAAAATGTGGATTTACCGAATTCAGTAAAAAGGATAATGCGAAAACTGGATCTTGAAGAGATAATCTAGTCGTTACGGTAAATTCATATGTAGCTAAAGGTATGAGGTTCAAATGTCCGCAACATACTCTACCTTAGTAACTTAAGGACATTTGATAGGATTTGACGCCATCGTGGGCAACCGTCAACACCTTGCATTAATTCGTTTAATTGTTTCTTCTCATGATTGCAATGCTGACTGATGACATTTTCGATATCTCAACCCATTTCTCATTGAGTTTGTGGACGTATTAGTTTACAAATTACGAATGCTTTGCGTTGATACGGCCTAACAACAGTAGACCATGAAATACAATGAAACTAGTGCACAGTCAAATATACATTGACAAATTTGGTTGCAACATTAACCCCAGATCATGCCCTTTCGTTCATTGACATTTTTACGGATAGGGAGTCGCTGAAATACCTCCAAGGCATGTTGGTCTCGTAGCCATACATCCATAATATCGAAACTTAAGCACTCACACTTAAGCCCTAGTATGGTTGAAATATTGGGTTCGCAATACTCCTTTCCACCCACGAATTGTTTAATATGTAACCCACCTTCCGCGAAGACATCGAGTACAAAGTTCTTTCCATCTATCTTACCTAGCTTAACACTGTGCACAGCCTTTCTGATTATCTTTTTCTTGTTTCTAAACCAGATCGTGCGCCCACTAAGGGATGTTAAGCATTCGAGGTCCTTAATACTTATCAATCTCTCTGCAGTAATAGAAACTCTTGTCGTAGAATCAAATTTCAGTGGAGATTGCGGTAGCATCCTTGAGGTGCTCAACACACAAAGTTCAATTCCATTTTCTTTCAGGCTGATATTGTGTTCAGTTAAAACTCTCCGTTTCGGTCCTATTACCTCTGCAAAAAACGGCCTACCTTTACCAAGTACTAGGCTTTCTTTATCTTCGCCACCAATCCATGAAAATTTTACTTTTTCCCCTAAAGTTAATTGCTTGAGGTATTCAGATATCACCTCTTCCAAACTGAATGAATTTTCGCCTTGCAAATCTTCTAAAATTTGATTTCTGGTAACGGCCAAGCCTTTGCTTTTTTGGGCTATTCCTCGCCGCTTTTTTAAATATTTGCAGGCAAGTACGATAGGTGCGGGAACAATATTAAAAAAAGCCTCATTTTTTTCATTGATTACTAGGTCAATTCTGATATCCGGAGATACGTAATCAATTTCCTTAAGTAGAGCATGCTTGAACATTTCTCTAAGGTTTAATAAAAATTGATTCTTGATATTGTTTCTTCCCTTAATCTTCAGTCTTGATCTAATATTGTCTTCTCTTTCAATGTAAGAGGAAGGGAGCGAGACTCCGATCTGAAAGGTTCTAAATTCATATCCGTCACTCAACCTCGCGACTAGCGTATTACTAATGGTTCCCAACTTGCTCATCAAATTGTTACAAATAAAGCACTCGTTTGGCTCATCTAGATTCTTCCTGTCGATGAATCCTTGCCTATTCCTACAATCCTTACATAACGATACGTAATTTTTCAATTCCAAGTGTGAAGCTAAACCTAAAATACTAACTATCCTATCCCGAATCGTCGGAGCATTCCTTGCATCTGCCTTCCTTTTGCCTGCTTCATAACCGCTTTAGAATTACTGTACTGCTTAATAAGATCCTTAACGTCGTGTTCAGTCAATCCTGATCCTCGGGCGATACGTTTCCTCCTAGAATCATTCACAATATCTGGATCCGAGCGCTCAGCAGACGTCATAGATTGTATAATAACCCTCCATTTCTCCAATTTGCCTTGGATTGCATCTAGCTGGTCCTCCTTTACCATACCAGATAATCCAGGGAGATTATCGATAATGTTCCTAAGACCCATCTTTCCGACATTTTCCATCTGTGCATAAAAGTCTTCTATTGTCATTTTCCCACTTAGGACTCTCTTTGCCTGATTTTCATCTGCCTTAAGCTCTAGTCCTTTGGCCATCTCAAGCAGTGCTTTTATATCACCCATCCCGAGCAGACGCCCAACAAATCGCGTTGGAGAGAACTGCTCTAAATCATCAATTCTTTCACCTGTTCCGATGAACATTACCTTGGCTCCCGTAGCTACCACCGCAGCAAGTACACCTCCTCCTTTTGCGGTTCCATCAAGTTTTGTAATAGCTATGCCCCCGATCGGAGCAGCACTATGGAAAGCCTTGGCCTGATTAAAGGCTTGTTGGCCTATTGTACCATCGATCACCAACAGAACGAGTTCCGGTTTAGCAATTCCGTACATATCCGTCATCTCCGCCAAAAGACCGGATTCCTCCTTATGTCTCCCCGCAGTATCCACGAGCACAATGTCAATGTTCTGTTTTCTGAAATAATCAATCCCGTCCCCAACAATCTTTACGGCATCATTCTCGCCTTCTTTGCCATATACCTCTACGTTGACCTTGCTACAGTTCATCCTTAATTGGGTAAGAGCGCCAGGCCGAAATGTGTCAGCGCCTACTACACCAACCTTGTGTCCATGTTTGGTGAACCACCTAGCGAGTTTTGCGGAGACCGTGGTCTTGCCACTTCCTTGAATTCCTAACATTAGTACGACGTTGAGTTTCCCCGGTTTGAATGAGAATAGTTCTACTTCAGGCTGAGCCGATTTATCTATTGTTTTTATCTCTTCACCAGTATAACCAAGGAGTCTAGCTAATTCACTGTAAAGTATTGTTATAATATGATCTTTGCGAGAAAGCCCCTTAGGCGGCTGCTCGGTAAGGCAGCGCTGTTTAATATTCTGTGTGACAGTGAGAACGAGTTTTACATTAACATCAGACTGCAACAATGCCCTTTGGACGTCTTTGCAAAGTGATTCTATTAGCTCACGGTTGATGTCAGAAGCGCCAATTACTTTCTTAAGTGCGCTTCTCAGGTTAGTTCGCAGACTGTCTAGCATAATTTTTTTTCCTTATTTTGATTTTAGTCTCACGCTGGTTATCCTAAAAATTCCACGCTGACCATCCCATTGAATTTCAGATCCCATAACATCAACTATTTCATGATGGATAGGACTATCCAAGATCAAAGTTTCTGCTTCTCCTCCTTCAAAGTTCAAATTAAAGTGATTGCGATCACTAAGCTCAATTAATCGTTCCAGTTCCTTCGTGTCTATTATTTTCCCCAACCAGCATCGATCAAGACCCATAGCCGAAACACTTGTTATAAGAGTTTTAAACCCATTCGAAATTAGTTCTCTCATGAACTTGATTGCAGGTTTACCCCATAAGGGGCTGATCACAAGAAGACCATACTTAGAACAGCAATTGCTGAAATTGGAATCTTGAAAACTACTCGAAATACCACCATGCACAATTCCATCTATATGATACAGAGCCTTCGCTTGATTGATTAGACGTTCAATTGCCTCTAGCTCACATTGTAAATCAGTTCCCTTAACGGACGAAACCAAGTGAGGAAGCCTCATCGCTTTTGCCACTAATGGAGTGATACTGACATTCGGAAAATGAAAAAGTAGACTTTCGTTGCTTGGCGGAAATAACGTCAATAAGCAACTGATTTCGTGCCCGTGCCTTATTGATTCATAGATTGCATAGGTACTATCCTTTCCTCCAGAAAAAAGACATCCAAGCCTCATTCGGGATTCCTTCCATATGTGGCTATAAATAAGTATTGAACGAATTCGGTGTCTCCTCAAGGTTTATAGGAAGTTGTCGAATATCGAGATTCTTTAGTAGTACATCATTTCTTCACATACAACTGAACTGACAGTCATTCTTTGTCGTTCTCAATACTGTATTTATCGCCATCTGCTCATCCACTTCCACCTTTCCGCTCTGATTTCCATTCAGCTGTACTTGTCGCATTCTCAGCATCATAATCATTCTCGCCTTTTCTTGATTCATCGCTATCATGCTGAGATTGATTTGGTTGATTCTTTGACTTCCTCCTCTACGTTGATTACAACCTCTATTACAACAATCTCTACATCAGAAGCATCTTCAGCATTACGGCCTGAGATCATTGGAATCCTCCTGGCCTTGATTTTATGTTAGAGCTGTTACCTTCCTTGCCTAAAATCCTATTCCCGTCTGAATCTGACGTTCTCTCTTCATCGATTGGCAGACCACTTGCAACTGATATCACTAAATTCCTCGAGGTCAACCTCAAGTATTTGTGGATGGGCTCTGAAAAGTGGGACATCTAGGTGGTCCAGTCTCCTACGTTGAGCGATCAGAATCTTGAAACTAATTGATTAGGAGTGGATGGATGCTTCAGGACTCATAATCAACATCACGGAGTGTGTATGTCAGACGGCTCTTCCTTTTCATCATTAGCATCCCTGCATTTGAAGGTCAAATAGTAATAAATGCATAACCTGTAAAGTGGTCCTCGAAGTAGAAATTTGGCGGGTCAAAATATGATAATTGGTCAGAGCGCTAGAAATTTAAATACTGACTAGTCTAAATTAATCAATTGTCAGCTTTCTTTTTGGCCGGGTTATTAGCATCTAGTTTGATTGTTAAGACTAGTACTTTGAATATATTGCCACCCGGGACAGTAAAGAATGAGGCTACTTTTTTTGCGATGTTAGGTATACTGATAGCTCTAGTTGCCATCGCGTACATTCTTCGAATACGAAATAGGCGTCAAATCTCTGATACATAAATGGAAGCCTGTAATGAAGCAATGGACATTTTCCTGTTGTAATAGTGGCAAAATTCATATATTGCTTTCGAGGCGAAGTGTTATAGATGGAGATACTCCAAGACAGAAATTTGGGAAAATATCTATTTGATAAATACTGCGCTAATCCTAAAAATTGGAAGTTTTTGATTAGTCCTTCATATCATGATGATGGTTTCTTTGATGCAACAATTTCTAATTTCGATGAGGTATGGCAGATTAAGGTTGATTCGATTTATAAACCTGTCCCCATAATAATTGGAACCAAAGTTGATGCGGACGTTACCAGGGTTTATAAACAGATTGAATCGGCTCCATTTGGCTACAGAAAGATTGATCCAGATTCAATACTAAAGATTTTGCTGAATACAGTCGACGACGAAAAAGATACTGCGAAACCAATCAAACGACCGAGGACCAATTTGGTGAATATATTAAATTCAATTGAACCAGTTATACCATCTCAACAAGGAAGCTATGCTTATGGTCCATTCGCATTTTCAAATATTAGCCCCGTCATGAAGAATGATCAGCAAAGAAATGTGAGCGAAAAATTATCCAGAAAATTGAGACAAATTCTAAAAGATAGATATTCATTATATGGATAAAAGAACGTCGACCTGATGTAGTTTATTAACCCCTCCGAATCGGCTTGATCCCAATCATAGTAACGTGGTATACTGGAATTAAATATTACTTTAATTAGTTTGCCCGTGTATCCGAAATTCAGATCATTT
>JARBAV010000083.1 GCA_029237515.1 Nitrososphaerales archaeon | reverse complement strand
TTCTGAGCTTGCAGATACTTTTCTTGTACGAGAAAAGCCACTTTACATTGGTGATTTTGTTACTATGTATGATCAACGACTCTACAATAGATGGGACGATCTCTTACTTCGCTTAAAGTGCGGATCTATGCATGATACGGGTTCACCTGCTTTAAAACAGAATATAACAAAAAATTATCTTGATGAACTTTATTCTCAATCAATCCATAATACAAAGAACGAAAAAGTTGCTAATAGCCAGTCAAATTTAAGGATTCAGAAAGAAATGAAAATGTTTGTACATGCAATGTACGGTGAAAAAATCTGGGAAGCAACCGCATTATGCCAGATTTACGATTTCTCCAAACATAGGAAATTAATAGATCTCGGCGGGGGTCCAGCGGTTTTTCCGATTCAGATCGTCAAGCATTTCTCAAATATCTTTGCCCTCGTAATCGATACAGAACCGGTCTGCATGATTGCTGATGAATATATCAAAAAATTCAACCTTGAAGATCGGATTGAAACAATGGTTCTGGATCTTCTGAACGAAGATCTACCCAACGGTTATGATCTTATACTTATCTCTCACATTATTGGGGGTATGAATAAAGAGACAGGTGCCTCTTTTCTACAGAAGGCATATAATAGTCTATGTGACAACGGAGGAGGAACTGTGATGGTAAATGAATGGCTCCTAAATGATGACAAAAGTGGGCCCCTCCTTCCTGCTCTCATGGGCCTAAACATGACAGTCGAAACAAGGGAAGGAAAGGCATATTCATTTGCCGAGATTTATCAAATGCTTTCTGAAACTGGGTTTAGGGAAATTGAAAAAATCCCGATACCCGGAAGCCCAGGGCATATTATTTTGGGTCATAAGTAGAATAATAACTGAATCCGTCCTGGTTTAGCATCCTCGTTAGAACATATCCATCGAACAACAGTTCGACAAAAACCAGATGTATTTCAAACACTGGTTTAGAACCAAATCTAAAAAGGAATCAGACTGAGGCTGCAGTTCTGCTCTAACAGAACATGATATAGTAAGCGATTGTCGATCCCGCGAACATATATCACCCTTAAGAAAAGGGATAGACAAATACAAGAACCGTTTTCTAGTTAGAGCCAGCCAATAAAAAAGGGATTGTCTATGATTAAATATGGATTAACACTTATTTCTGTTTTGAAAGCAAGCCCACGAAGAAGTATTCCAAGCACCCCGTCCATCAGCATATTAACCATGAATAGTTTGTTAGCTCTTTATTCCAGGGTTAGACCAAATCAAAAAATATCTAGGAGAGTTATTCAGTAGATTATTTCTGACTGCAAATATAAAAAGTAACAATAATGCATGCATGTTTCTGATGCATCCAAAAATAATCAACATTACTGTTAGGTCTTCTTATCCATGCCCAAACAGATAAAATTAGAACATGCAATATCCTTTGGTGATGCTATCTTTGCATTTTCAATAACGTTTATGGCGATTTCAATTCAAATTCCTGACTTACCGGAGGATCTCACTCAAATACAAGTTACAGACCTATTATTGGAACAAAGGTTACATTTTGAGATTTATATTATTAGCTTCCTTGTCATAGGGATTTACTGGATTTCATATCATCAAATTTTTAATCACGTTACCGAATCTCACGGTATAATGATATGGCTAAACCTCTTATTCTTATTCTCCATTACTCTCATCTCCTTTGCCGTCGACCTACAGGTTCAGTATGGATTCTATTACATTATTTTTGCTACATACGCACTAGTCCTTACACTATCAGGAATGTTATTGACGCTAATTTGGTTGCACGCAAGGAAGAAGAATTTGATAGATGCTACGTTAAAGCCAACTGAGATCCAGAATATCACATTCCAATCTGTCCTTGCGCCAAGTGTATTTGCATTCTCGATCTTGGTGTCAATTGTTAATATACAGATTGCATATTACTTCTGGTTAGTTATCATCCCTGCCAAAATAATAATAAATAAAAAGTATCCATACTAATTGCTATCAGTATTAAAACATGTGTTATGAATATATGAATACACTAAGATAGTCGAATTGATGTTGTATGTTATCATGTTCAGTTAGTACCCATCTGCCATCTGAATGATATTGTCAATTAGAAAATTAGGTAATACTATACAATGGGAAATACGTCTGGTCGACAAGAGATTTCCATTTTAAGTACTTTTTT
>JARBAV010000082.1 GCA_029237515.1 Nitrososphaerales archaeon | reverse complement strand
CCGCCTAAACAATCTAACATAAGTTGTGTGAGGTGAAAAATATGTGATTCTATTTAAGATAGAATTACTTAAAAGCGATCTCGTAGAAGTATCAATGACTTGGTTCGTATTGAAAGCAATAGTGAACTAGACTGCCTCAACATGCCGTCAGGAACCAGTCTACATTATTTTTTAGGCTACTCTTAGAATTAATCATATTTCAATACAGTTATTGCTTAAAAGGCTAAATAAGTCTAACTAGAAGAATTGAAATCGCTCGGTATTTCATTGACTCAAAGGGATCAGTCATAGTCCGATCAAGTTTGGCCCGACGCTACCTTTTATTGTTTTCCGCTCGAGACTTTAGACTAGAATTCATCATTTGAAAACTTATTCGTATATCATCGAACATACTGGTGTTTCCCAAATGAGTTCCTAACCCTTTGAATATCTCTTTTTGGGTAAAAACCGTATTATACTGCTCGTTCTCTTGAATAGTAAAGATATGCTCTCCATCTAATATGAATGGCAGAATCGCTTTTCCATACCATCTCAATTCTGTTGGAGGATCAACTTTAGTTATCACCGGGTGATAAATACGTGTCTTTTGAGCTGCGGTTCTTAATTGTATTTCAATCTTCTCTCCCATCATAGGAGAGCCAGCAATTTCAATTATGAACGGGTTCCAGTATTTATAAAGTTGAAAATCAGTAAGTATCTTCCAAACCTTCTCCGGGCTAGATCTAATTTCTATCCTTGAGGTTACCTCTTTCAAGATCCAGTTATCTCCTTCTCAATAGCGTTTCTGTTCACAAGACATCCAGTAAAATGTACTGATTGTATTACTGAAGCCTAGAGACAAAAGCAATCCGACTGATATTAATACTCATCATGTCTTTTCTTGTTCCATCAATGATTCTAGGATACTTGCATTAACTTCGTCCATATCAATATTTTGCCTTAGATAAGTGCTGAGATCAGTTGTGCTGAGAATGCCAACCAACGTATCTGCATTTTTTACCAACAGATGCTGTATTTTGTAATCAACCATCTTTTTTGCGGCTTCTTCAAGGGTTCCCTTATATTCAATGGATACCAGAGGAGAAGACATTATTTCATTTACGAATACATCAGTGCTATTTTTGTTATGAATGCATACTTTTGAAACTAGATCTTTTTCGGTTACGATGCCAACATGTACGCCGGATTCGTCAACGACTAACAAAGAACTTATATCTTTGTGTTTCATCTTTTTTGCGGCTTCCTGTGCTGTCTCATGTAAATGAATTGTTTCTACCTTGTGGGTTACAATTTTTTTGATTGATTCCAGGGTTAACATCGATCTTAAGGATATTGGATGAAGTATATTATGGATACGATCGACTCGCTTACTGTATTGATTGTAACACAATATGCAGTTGAAGAACAAAGCCACATTATCCTATACTCCTGGTTAGGAAATACTTTTATTTAACAAATGAAAAAATCCTATGTCAGCCTGATAAATCCATTAATTCTGATGCATTCTGGTCTTATAAATTAACATTAACGCATTGATTATGGAAGAGGCAGCTGAGCTACCTCCTTTGCGTCCGATATTGGAAATGGAAGGAACTGGGGTACGCAATAATTCTTTTTTTGATTCTAGGGCAGAAATAAAGCCTACAGGAATTCCAATTACGAGAGCAGGTTTTACTCTTTTTTCCCTGAACATGGAAATTACTTGAAAAAGAGCTGTAGGGGCATTTCCTATAACCACTATGCCGTTTTGAATCTGAGATGTTGACATATCCATTGCGACCTGAGATCGGGTCAGATTATTATCTCGTGAGTACTTTTTGACGGAATCCTCTGAAATCCTACACAATGTTTTCAGATTTAATTCCAATGCCAACTGCTTATTTATGCCTGATAACACCATTTCTACGTCGCAAACCACATAGCATCCATTTTTAATAGCTCCAAATGCTGATGAAAATACGTCCCCATTAAAGGTTATTTTTTCTTTCTCTGCAAAATCAAAATCAGCGGTGGCATGAATTACCCTTCTTACGATTGCCCATTCAAGCTCGTTATAAGTATGTGTTCCGACTTCATTGTCTATTATCGCGAAACTCTCATTTTCGATCCCAAATGCTTTTGTTGACATTTTGCGCAGATCTTGATCTGCGTTGTAGTAATTATGTCTGGTAGAAGATTCCTCGCTCAACTTCTATAGCCCTTTCCAAAACTATATTTGCCAATTGACAATCAGCTCCCAAATGCCCTGTAAGGTACATGTTAGTTGGATTTTGTCCCACGATTGACGTATTGATTTCTCGGATTATGTCATATTTAATGTGAACTCCTTTGTGCAAAAAATATGGAACTACTAGAAGGCATTTGGGTGAAGACGCCAAGGAATTTCTAATACCTTCCATGATATCAGGCTTGTCGAGCTCAAGGAAACAGTATCGAACGGTTCTAAAATGAGGATTGAGCATAGCTACCACATAGTCAAATGCTTCCCTAGCCCTTCTATCACTGCTACCATGGCCAATTAGCAATAAGTCGCACTCTAAATCAGATAGGTGTAAGGCATTCTCTCGTTTAGCTTCGTGGACTCTATTTACCACGACTTCGATCATCCTCATGTTCCTGCTAAATGGCTTAGCGATGGCCACTCGGACATCCTTCCTCATGGATATCGATGCAGCTTTCTTCACTGAATCCTTCAGCTTCATACCTGGATATAGAAAGTATGGAATAATGGTAATGAAATCGGCACCGTTGGCAATGCATTTTGAAATACCATCCTCGATATATGGGGGGAGCACTTCCAAAAAGCAATAAGTTGTATACCCGTACTTGCCAGGACAGGTCCTTCCAATAGTTGAACAAATCTCTTCCAACTCCTGTTTGACCTCTGGCTCTCTACTGCCCCTATCTACGATCAGCATCGCCTTGACCAATTATCTAAATTCCACCCTTGCAATGGAAAGAGTAAGGTCAGGAGGAAATTTAAGTTTGGGGACTATTAGGACTCCTTTAGAACTCAACAACGCAGCTGCTTCAGATACACTCTTAGTCCCCTGAAACCTTCCGACAACTTCTGATGGATTGGGAACGTTCATTTTAGAAAGCTGCTCGTCATTGAAGGCTTCTATTGGAATTTGGTACGAGTTTGAAAAATCAAGCAACCCTCTAGCCTGGGCTTTATTTTCAATTGTAGCAAGGTTTCGAATACTCTTAATGCTTAAGCCATAACTTTGGAATGCCTCATGTATTGCCAATTCTATCGTTTCCTTGGTCGTATTCCAATGTATCCCGATCCCTACAACTAGACTTCTAGGTCTATAGATCACAGATTTAGATGAAATTTCTTTATCTTGTAGAATCTTATCTGTTATTATTAGGCCAGCGCTGAACTCTTTAGATCTTAGTTTATTGAGTTCTGACACTGATCTCAAGTTCTGGGGAAGACCATTACTTGGCCACCAATTGCGCTCCCCGGAGTCTTGGTAAAGTCCAACAGGCATTTCATTGACCATGCAAGCACTTACTTGTGTAATGGTATCTAGGCCATCGGTTGTCCAACCTAGATCCCTCCCCAAAATGTCCACAGCAATTGTTTTATTAACGTCAGCAGCGGTCGTTATAACCGCCTTGCTTCCTTTGAGAAAAGTAGATAGATCTGTTGCTAATGAATTGGCTCCACCTAGATGGCCAGATAAAGCGCTAATAACAAAATTTGCTTTATCGTCAATAACTACAACGGCGGGATCGTGTTTCTTGTTACCCAAAAAGGGAGCAATAAGTCGGATCACTGCTCCAAGAGAAAAAATACAGACTAATGCACTGTTTGTCTTGAATAGCCTCTCCATAATTTGGGAGGTCGGCTCTTCAAACCATTGGATATCATTTGATGAGTCATAATACTTTTGAGGAACATAGACCTTAACCTCAGGCCAATGCATCCTTATACATTTGGCTATTCTGATTCCATTCTTGGTTATTGCTACCACGCTAGTGGTCGATGGTCTTGGGCGATACAGATTTGATCCTGCTAGGTTGGGTTCCTAAACCCTCTTTTATTCCTATTCATGATACGCGTACCCTTTAAATCTACGCGGATGCGTTGCAGAAAAATTTACATCTTTAATCCTCTATCAAAACATGCAATAAGTCTGATTTTTCATTTATCATCCCTACTATGATGTGAAACTGTAGTTTAATCACGTAGTTTTGAGGCAGGAGTATTAGCATTGGTTCAATTTTATTTGATAGTATCAAATAATCAATTCCTTCATGAATTTTTGTGTATTCACAGTGGCACTGCTAGGCATGCCATGTCGAGTAGGAGCGAATTAGAGACTTCAATTTTATAATTACAGGATATGCTATTTTCTCGGGTAGAGGCCACACACCTTTCCATCGAAATCAAACATCACAATTTGGAGATTCAATGTATTTTCGTCATCTTTTATTAATGATGCGTAAGCGTGGTTGCATATCATGTCAAAGTAACCTGATATCCCATGCTCCTTTATGATCTCTTGAACATGACGCGCTGTGTTAGCTTTCAATATTTCGGATAGAATATCCGTAGAGCACGCGCAGTCTCTTGCAAGATTTGCCATAAACTCCATGTCAACGTGAGAACCTTTGACGTGGGTCTGTTTTACCCCCATTGCTATCTTCGTAAGCTTACCGATGAAGCCTGCGATGACCACATTCTTCACCTTCTTGATTCGACATTGCTTTACTGCGTACCCTACAAAGTCCCCCATCTGTACAAGGGAATGTTCCGGGAGAGTGTCATTAAAAAACTTCTTCACAAATTCCTCACTCCTACCCCCTGTTGTCAATGCGACAGTATCAACCCCCATAGCTAATGCTACATCTATGCTCTGTCGGATCGATGCTGCAAACGACGCAGTTGAATAAGGAATTACAATGCCTGTCGTTCCTAGTATTGATATTCCACCCAGTATACCTAACCTGGGATTATCGGTTTTATGCGCAATGTTCTCCCCCATAGGTACCGATATCTTTACTGTAATTCCTTTAGTTTCGATCAGTCCTCCTACAACCTCTAAAGCTGCCGTCTTGATCATCATGGATGGCACAGGATTTATTGCAGCTGCTCCTATTGGAAGGCCTAATCCTGGCTTTGTCACCCGTCCCACACCTTTTCCCCCATCTACCGTAATAGTACCAACGTCTTCATTTAGCGAAACGGTAGATAGAATCTGTGCCCCGTGTGTTGCGTCGGGATCGTCTCCGCCATCCTTTGTAACAGCGCAAGTTACGGATCCGTTACCAACTTGAGTCCACTCAATTTGTATGATAATCTTCTCTCCCTTTGGCAATGTAACTTCCACACAATCTACTTCCTTACCCAATAGAAGCCGTATCAGAGCAGCTTTAGTAGCAGCTGTAGCTGAAGTGCCAGTAGTATAGCCTTTTCTAAGTGAAGACCTGTTGACCTTCATTTTACATCAAATCAGAAGTTGTATTCCTGTTCCTTAATACTCCTGCAATCATTTATTATCCAAGATACGTTACAAACTTCTAACTTTATTATTGCAATTAAAAATATGATTATGTTTAAACAATTAATTTACCACCGTCAATTATTATAGTATTACCGGTGGCATATGAAAAGCTTTCACTCCCCAGACATGCGGCTACCTTGGCGACCTCCTCCGCCGAACCCCACCTCTTCATAGCCGGTTCATTAGCTGCTTTCTTTCTTCCTGGTTTAGTCATGGAATAATACGTGGCTTCTGTTGCAATATTTCCTAGTGCAAGAGTGTATGCTCTGATTTTCTGATTCCCATATTCTAGAGCAATATGCTTGGTTACAGCAACAACGGCCGCCTTGGCAATGGTATAAGGTGCACCTTCTCTATGTCCTGACATTGCAGGCGTCGAGGCAATATTAATTATTACGCCTGAATTCCTACGAGAACGATTAGTTTTTCTTATCATGCTAGGAAGGAACGCCCTTGTCATGTGTATTGTACCCTTAAGATCAACTTCCATAATAGCATCCAAGGCTCGATCGGTCATCTTGTGATATTTCTTGTACCAGATCGCATTCTCGAAGCGATGCCCAGCACAATTAACGAGGATATCAATTCCACCGTGATTTAATATCGTTCCTTTTACAACCGATCTTACGTCTCTCTCGTTAGTAACATCCAATTCAACGGCCTGGGTATCTCCTTTGATCTTCTCTGAGGTTCTGATAGCGTCATTGATATTTCTAGAACAGACCAACACGGTCGCCCCTTGATTTTCGGCAAATTCTTTGGATATTGCGAACCCGATACCACTAGAGGAACCAGTGACTAGTGCGATCTTGTTAGCCAGAGCCAATTGAAAAGCACTTAGAATCGTCAGTAAACATTGTAAATGTGAACCTCTTGAATGATTTAAAACGTATCACACCGGACTTGCGGATTGAGATAGACTCTATTCCCGACATGTGCTATATTGCTCAAGTCAGCTATCGATAGCCCGACCAGCCAGATCTGACATCTTGTCTGTCCTTTCCCATGTAAATTCAGGTTCATTCCTTCCAAAATGTCCGTATGCTGCTGTCTTTTTATAGATTGGCCTTTTCAAATCAAGAATTCTTATAATATCTGCGGGTTTCATTTCAAATGATTTTTTGACTCGTCCCTCGATTAATTCGTCGTCGACAGAAGCAGTCCCGAAAGTATTCACCATAACCGACACGGGATTAGGCAAGCCTATTGCATATGCGAGTTGCACTTCACATTTTTCTGCAAGTCCGGCAGCTACTATGTTTTTAGCGATATATCTAGCCATATAACATGCCGATCTATCAACTTTCGATGGATCTTTGCCTGAAAATGCTCCCCCTCCATGCCTTCCTGCACCACCGTAAGTGTCTGCAATTACCTTTCTTCCTGTCAAACCAGTGTCCGCCTGAGGGCCGCCAATAACAAATCTTCCGGTCGGGTTGACCAAGAATTTCGAATCTGGGGTTATCCAATCCGAACAGATTTCCTTTATTACCTTACCTATGATCTCCTCCCTTAATTGGTTCAAGCTTATGTCTGGGGCATGTTGGGTTGAAATTACGACAGTATCAATCCCTACCGGCTTTGTACCCTCATAAACCACTGAAACCTGGGATTTGCCATCAGGTCTAATCCATCCTAGTTTTTTTTGCTTTCTGAGGGTAGACAGCTTCATTGAGAGCTTGTGAGCCATTATGATTGGCAGAGGCATGAGTTCCGCGGTCTCATTAGTCGCATAACCAAACATTAAGCCTTGATCACCTGCCCCCTGTTCCTTATCCAGATTAGGAGTAACACCCAATGAAATATCAGGACTTTGTTCATGTATGGATTCTAAAACTGAACAAGATTCAGAATCAAACCCATATTCGGGTCGATCGTATCCGATCTCACGGATCACATTTCTTACTACCTTTTGTATATCGACCCTGCGTGTTGATGTGACCTCTCCTGCTACAAAAACAATTCCGGTGGAAGTTAAAGTCTCTACTGCTACTCTAGAATCTGAGTCACTTGCAAGAAACTCATCTAAGATAGAATCAGAAACCTGATCACATATCTTGTCAGGATGACCTTCTGTTACGCTCTCTGAAGTAAATATATACCTTCTTACCATTACTCCCAATAAACCTTATTTCTCACAAGAATACCATCAAAGATCTTTTTCCAGTCTTATAAATAGAACATTATTTCCTCGGATCACTACCTTTCCGTAATTTGCTAACAGATCCTGTCGATTAAATTCTTCGGCATCAATTAGTATCAGATTCATATATGTGTCTACGTTGCTCATTCTCCCTCGATATTCTATTTCACTTTTTAATCGTACTGCCACTCGCCTATTAACTGAACGCTGTAATATTGTTAATGGTCTTTTGGATTGCTGTGATGACGCGGGGGACGACAATTCAATTAATCACTTTGGAAGTGAAAGCACACAGGCTACAATAAAAAGGTTCCCTTGTTGATCACACATTGGCCACCGCACCTTAATTCAGTTTTGCCAAAGCTAGAAGGTCTCATATATGTTACGTAACACACTAAGATTGGAATGAATCAGCATCAAGACATGTTAGAGAAAATCTTTGACGAGCAAAGGATGTTAGTGGAATATTTGGGAGCAGACAGGTATCCAAAAAGGACTGAGGAGAGGGTTTCGGCTCTGATGACAGCAATCATACATGAAGCTATCGAGTTACAAGACCTAACTAGCTGGAAGTGGTGGAAGAGACCTTCAGGGTTTGAAATCGAGAGAGCTCAAACCGAATTGATTGATATACTACATTTTGTAATCCAAGCCGCCCTGGAGCTGCAAATGACTCCTCAAAAACTGTTGAACACGTACATGAACAAGAATTACGTAAATCGAGAACGAAAGAGGTCAGGGTACTGATCGAATACCATTATTTCTCACTTCATATACAGAACTATTCAACTGATTTATTGCATTGTTCCTAGTAAAATTGTATTCTTCCATTATCGTGAGTCTGATCGATGTAACAGAAAAGGCTGGTTAGGGAAAAGTGAGTCACAATTTTCTCATATTTGTCTGGGTGCCCCTTTTATTTATGGTGTGATTTGAGTATCGTAATCGATGTACACGGGTCTAGATTTGGTTGCGGATATACTTTCCTTTTCGGACAGAACTGGAAGATTGAAGATTCAGAAAATAGAGAAAATGCTTGATTACTATAGTTCTCATATTATGTATTGCTTACATGAGCTAGAGAGTTGTAACCTTATCTCCTTCGACCCATACTTGTTAGAAATTGCAATGACCGTCAAAGGTGCTGAATTTTTAAATTTATACAATGATCTTAAAGAAATGGTGTGCCTAGATAACAACTTAGATCTGTGACAATAGCACGCCCATCTTAATATCCATGTCATTGGGATCGAAACCTTGAATACAAAAAAATGTTAGATGTGATCACTAAGCCAAAAAAACTACAAATCTCTCCAAACTGCACGCGCCTTAGCCAATGCTAAGAAGCATACCAAATACGCTGATTGAACTGCGAGCCCTAAATATATCGACCAATTTGCCGGTGTAGCAAGCCCCATGCTATCCTGTATCATCAAGGACGCATGAGTTGTCGGGACTGAATAAGCTAGGAACTGGAGATTCAACGGAAGTCGTTCGATTGAATAATAGACTGGGGGAATCACAGCAAGTATGACGTTTACAAAAGAAATAATCTGAGTTGCATTTCGCATATGTAGCATGTGAGAAGACAAGAAAAAACCCATTGCAGACATTGCACCCCAGGTCAAGAGTATGCTGCTTATCAGCAGCGGCAATGTCGATAGAGTGTCTCCAAACAATACAGCTAAGGTAGTAAGCGCGACCAGAGCAGGGAGACCGAATAGTAGTTCTGACAGTGCAAGACCAGTCATATAAGTGAGAGACGACACTGGTGCCGCTACGAAGACGTCTTGAATTTTGTATTCTGTTTTATAGAATGAAATGTCTTGTCCAAGAGCCAAGCCATAGCCGACGGTAGCCATCACGAGACTGCCAGCTATTGCGATATCTGTGTACTCACCATTGCTTACTACAAAAAGAACAAACAAAATAGAGAAAGGACTTAAAGCCGAAAACAACATCGAAAGCGGGTTTCTCCTTAGCCATAATATTCCTGTCATATAGGCTATAATGACGATCTGTCTAAATGCTACGATCAACTATGTTCATCTTTGAAATGCTCGGTTGTATTTAT
>JARBAV010000081.1 GCA_029237515.1 Nitrososphaerales archaeon | reverse complement strand
TATGACAGGCTCAATGCTGCCGCGCCACTGGAGCCAAGACCAAATCCAATAGGTATCTCGGTAATGTGATTAATCTGCAGGAAAATAGGCTTATCAATCAGATTGAGATAGTGTTCTACAACATACGATGAAACAGGCGCTTTTTGAACCTGAATACCGTCAATTGAGATACTATAGCCCTTGGTTGTAGCCTCTAAGGTTTTGGCGGTCGTTGTAATGCCACTAGAAATTGAAAATCCTGCACCTACCGAACCCTTGCTAAGAATATCTGTTTGTTTTGAATCTGCAGGAGCAAATATGCCTGTTACATGTCCGGGGCTGAAGGCCGTAGACATGGCAACAATATTTGAGAGTAACGCAGTCATAACTTATTTAGGATTTATTGATAATATAAGAATAATGTTTAATTAGTTTAAACATGTTTAAATTTAAATGGTCTCGTATGCTCGCCGCCTTCAGAAGATAGGAAGTAGCTCGCTTGTATCACTTCCGGCTAATTGGGTTCGCCAGAACCAACTTAAAAAAGGCGATACCATTCTAATGGAACTCAGCAATGATAATTCAATTGCCATTCTTCCGTCAGTTGATAGGAATGGGATTTTTCGGGGGTTTGGCATCAATTACCCTGCTAGGGTTGTGGATATTCTTATTAACCAACTATTCGGAGCTTATCTATTAGGTTATGATAACATCAGGATCAAGGCCAGAACCCCGATAGATTACGAAGATCGAGAGAAAATCCTAACTGCCACAGGCAAGCTCGTAGGACTCGAAATTGTTGACGAGGATAGTCTCAACATTAACTTTCAGTTCCTTATTGATGCTAGTTCACTAGATGCCGCAAAGATACTTCGTAGAATGAATGCAATAATCAAAGGTATGATGAGGGATGGGCTTAAGGCTATAGTGAATAAAGATACGAAGCTGATCAAGCTCATAATAAGAAGGGATGATGAAATCGATAGACAGTACTTCTTGTTGGTTCGCCTAATCAGAAGTGCAATGCTAAATCAGCGAATTGCACGCAAGCTTAATTTAAGCAATATCGACATACTCGATTACAGAGTAGCGGCGAGCCACTTAGAAAGTGCTGGTGATTATGTCTCAGAATTTTCGTCAACAATACCCAAATTATGGGGAACTGGATTTGGAACTGAAATCGTGGAAGCAGGGACAATTGTTGACAATATGCAACACAGATCTATAAGCGCATTTATTGCTAAAGACGATTTGCTGAGCGAGGAAGTAGTAAAGATGTACCTAAGATTCTCGAACCTATCTGTATCCATAAAAGAGAAATCCACTAAGGGTTCACAACCTGACCCCAACATTTCGATTCTCAATTGCATCTACTCTATGGACCGGATTGCCAAGTGTTGGGTGGATATTGCAGATCTAGTAAAACCCGGATATCCAAAACCACAAACGTAGTAAGAATTCATTTAGATTGCATCTAACCTCCATTTTATTCCTACCTTATCTAAATGAAAATCTAAGGACGCCAGATGAATGGAAATCATTCTTGGTCTAATCGTGGATCAGTTTTCAGTCGATTCGTTACTATTCGGCACTATTTAGTTAACAGGTTAGCACATGCTCTGTTACAGTTCCATCTTCAAGGATCGCAATCGAAGTCATGAACAAATTAACTAACTGGAGTTCCCTAAATCATAAATCTATGCCGAGACCTATAAACTACCAATTAAAAAAGTGATCTAGCGATATTATTCATTTCGTCAAAAAAATAATATAAACTTTAATATCTTTCAAGGCAGTACTATGAATATACGAATATATGTCTGATTTATTACATCCGCGTGATTTAGGAGTTATTGTTAGAAATACGAATCAACAAGACATTTCTAAGATAGTGGAGTTGCAGAAGGAATCCTATCCATATCTTGCTCCTTACGGAAATATATGGCGCTCAGAAGAGCTTAAAAGTCATCTTACCATTTTTCCAGAAGGACAATTTGTTGCCGTTGAACCAGACGGTACTATAGTCGGTTCTGCCAGTACTTTTATAGTCACCCTTAATCCTGAGTACGCAGAGCATACATGGATTGGCATTACTGCTGACGGATTATTTACAACCCATATCCCAAATGGGGACACATTATATTTAGCAGATATTTCTACACATCCAAAACACAGACATGAAGGTATTGGAAGCATGATTATTGACAGGTGGAAAGAATTAGTAATTAAGCTAAACCTTAGGAGAATGATAGGAGGAGGAAGGTTATTCAATTACGCTGAATACGCATACAAGATGTCTGTGTATGAATATGCTGAGAAGGTGATGAAAAGGGAATTAAGAGATCTTGTTTTGACATTCGAATTGGATATTGGGTTTAGATCTGTCAAAATACTCCCAAACTATTTGGAAGATGTTCGGTCTCTTAATTATGCATGTTTCATAGAATGGTTAAATCCTACATACCAAAGTCCATAGAAATTGCCCATGAATTCAATTGACGATATTTTAAGTCCTGATTTGGAATGCAGCAGAGAATTGACCGGTATGATTCTGAATAGTTATTGCATTATAAATGTAGAAATGGTTCAACGCAACCACGACCGTCCTCAGCTTCAAAATCAAGGATTGAACAAGAATCTTTCTAGCAGCGTAGTCCATGCATAATGGACATAATTGCTCATGTTCATGCTTCTCAAGATGAGTTATTAGAGATATCTGATTTTGAACACAGTCGTGTGACCTGTTAATCCCTGGACACTTGGAGCTCACTGTGAATGACTTTGAATTTTTCAAATTCGCTCTTATTCTAATTTATGAACCGTATCTTCTCAGATTTATCCGCCTACTCGCCTGCCGCGAACTGAGCATTTCCGGCACGTGCACAATGAAAATCCAAGTTATTGTCATTTTCTCCTTTGCCCTTTAAAGCCCCAAAAATCAGAGTATCCAAATTTCTTATCGCCATAGTTGTTAAGAATTTTTTTACCTGTGATACCTGAATATGAGCTAGCTATTTCAACGAAGGTCGTTTTCAAAACACCAATGTGTGTGTCTCTGCAGTTACATTTGAATCCTTTCCTTGATCTTTTAGAGCTGTAGTCTGCGCCTCTGTGCTATGAAATTCACCTATCCCCTTTCTAAATATATTATTCAGGGATGCAGCACTCTCATTTTATTAGTTCCTTCTTCCCCTACCACTCCGACTTGCGGATTCATAAGGTTAGTTCTTACTGCAAATTTTGCTACCTTGGTATTTCTTTCAACAGCTTCGTTCAGCGCAGAGCCATCGCTGCAGGGGAAAGAGAGCGAGGTGGAACTATTTAGTTTAGGATCAATTCGTTCTTCCGCATTTTATGTTTTTTAGAAGTAACTAGATACTTTTGTAATAGGCGTTAGGCTGTCACCGAGATGATTACTTATCAGTCATCCTATTCCAAGAAAAAGTTGGAGCTGTACCACCAACGTCTTTCGCCACTACCTTCCAGTAATCATACTGACCGTTAGCTCTGTCACCCACGGCATTGAGAGAAGTGTTGCCCGTCACTCCAAAATACGAATTTGCAGAATCCACTATGGCTTTTTTGAGACCGTCCACCATTTCCCTTGAGGTGTGATTTCCTTCTTTGAGCATAGTAACATTTTCTGCCAAAGCTGCAACCCAAAACGCATCATATGCGACAGCTGAATATGGCGACGGCGTCACATGCACTCGTGATCGAATCTCTTCCAATAATTCATCTAATTTCTCCTGGTTCCCATATTGGAGACTGAAGATAGGACTATTGAACGAAGTGTTTACTGCAAATAGCGCCGATTCTGGATTCTTAATGAGTTTTTCGTTGAGCGCAGTCCCATCGCTTCCAAACCACCTTACCTTTGATAGTATCGGATGGTTATAGGCCTGGATCAATAACGGAGTAACTTCATCAAGTGAGACCATAAATACTCCTATTTGTTCTTGACTGTGGTTGGACAACGCACTCGTGACCTTTTTTTCTATGGTTTTCAAAGTATTGTCCCACATTATGAAATTGATCCTATGTAAACTAGCGGCCAATTGCCCGGTCCTCGGAGCGTAACCAATGTTATCAGAATTCTCATCAAACTTGCCACCTAATTTTTGAAATTCGTTCCTAACCCCTTGCATTAATTCATGACCGTAAATATCATTCCTCCAAAGGGGAACTACTATCCTTATGCCTTGATTCCACATTTCCTTTGCAATAACCTTAGCTTGCTCAAGATCATTTGGGACAAATCTGAAAATATTATCTCCTGCAACAGCAAGAGATGGAGCCGTGCTAGAATGACTCATAATAATGATGTCATTTTTATCGGCATAATCCTTGATTGCCTCCACATTTGCGCTGGTAGCCGGTCCTATCACTATCCGAATACCATTCTCCGCAAGCAGTTTAAGCTTTTCCAAACTTATTGCGGGGTTGGATGTTGTATCCTGTACTACTAAGTTGAACCGTATACTCGAATTGGTATGGGAGAAGTACTCATTAACATCTTCAACAGCTCTTTCAAGCGCAGCTTCGGTCGATGTTCCAGATGATGCTCTTACTCCACTTAGGGGCAAAAGAGCACCAATATTCACCGTGTTTCCGGTTTCCGAATCCTCATGCGTTCCAACTCGATTCTCCGACGAGACTAAGATATTGAGTTCCTGACCTTCTGACCATATTGATATAAGCGATGGGGATAGATTTATCGCGATTAACACAATGGATAGAACTGCTAGAGACGTTAGAGTAATAAAAATTACGTAATTGGGAGTATTACTTACTTTCTTACTATTTATTTCCGGCTTATTGAGACCATACTTTTGCTGTGAATTATTTTCTTCAAAACTTTCATTCAAATTAGTGTGATTCGAATTTGCGCGAGCTGCTGATGCAACAACGTACCAGAGTAATCCGGCGGCAATGATTACATTATGAGCTGCAAAGATCATAGTTGATGGCCACAATTCATTCGTCATTGATGTAACAACGAACAGTGCGAACCAGCTATCTGAAATCGCCACAAGAAAAATTCCCGCAGATTTGAAGAGCCAGGGCGTAAACCAATGTGGTTCCTTCCTGTAATTGGCTACAATCAAGAAAGATGGCACGATAATGATTGCATCAAGAATCGGATATGCTATAATTACTGAAAAAATAGTAATTCCCCTAATTGATGAAAGATCGGCCAAATTCAGAGTCTGTATAATTATATATGTGAGAAAGATGGCACTGACAATTATAGCTGCAATCATCGGCACGTAGCTGAAATGAAATTGCCTGTAATATCGAAAGTAAGTAGAATAAACATAGTATCCCAGCGAGGCATAAGCACATAGAGATAATATATCTGCAAAAGAAGGAACAGGTGGCACGACGTCAAGTATTATTTCATATATTGCCCAAAGTATCTCAGCTGAAAGTGACAATCCCAAGGCTATTGCAAGGGCAAGGTCAGCCCTCTCAATGAGGCCTTGATATCGTTTTTGCTGAAACAATATTGAAATGGCGAGAACAGCCGTCACAGATGCACTAAGGCTAATGATCCAATGTGAATAATGTTCCCTGGCCTCTACATCGGCAAAGAAAATTATTGATGTTGTGATGCTAATTATAAGAATAACTCCAAAAAACAGACTCTTCCTGGAAAAAGAGATTCTTGATGCTAATGCTATGTTAACCATTCAAATAGCCACTAATTTCAATCAATTTCATGATAGCAGCCATCTATGAATCTATTGTAATATGCTCTGGCGAATGAGATAGTCATGAGGCATCAGTAAATGTCTCACAAATATCTCTTGTGTTCCCGGCTGATTCACATCCATCCTAGCATGTATGATAACCATATTCTTGACATGCAGAATTCCTTTCATGTTCGAATGGAATTCTCAACCCTAGGCCGTCTGAATCATTTCCTTCTTTGATATTATCGTAGTCTTGTTTTGTTAATCCTGAGTCCATACAGCTGGCATAAAGTAAGATTACAAATAGATTATCTTTCTGGTACTTTTCACATATGGCAGTGTCTTTCATAAACTCTTCAAATCTGTAGACTAACCTCCTGTTCTTAGCGTTGGATTTTGAGTCAACCCTTTTAATGACAGTAGCAAGACTCGAAGGCATCTTTCATCGTACCCAACCATTTACTTAGGTGATATAGAAGTATATGAACCCGTAGGTAGAGCGGGCTCGGAGGGATTTGAACCCTCGGCCTGACGCTTAGGAGGCGTCCGCGCTGTCCATTTTTCGCCTGAACAATTAATCTTTTGTCTAGTCTGCGCCACGAGCCCACAATCCCGATGATGCCAAACCAATTATTATAGTAAGCGGTTGCATATGCCCAGTTTTTTAATAACC
>JARBAV010000080.1 GCA_029237515.1 Nitrososphaerales archaeon | reverse complement strand
GGAATACCCTATTCGTAGAATACTCCTCTCCCGAGCACTCTCGAATGATAAGCATAGAGAGTAACTCTACTGAATTTTTTGGTGACGATCAGAAGTATGTAGTTATTCCTCTTGAAATGGATTCAATAACATCACCTGGACACTTCAGAGCCTTGTATTATACTGTAGTAATATACTCAAATAATAGCGATCAAAAAAGTACCAATTCTTACTCTGCTAAAGAATCTATCAGTGGTAATGCTTCGAAAATGCTGGTTGACCTGTCCAGTTGGATAGATATTCCACCACCAACTTATTCATTTTCAACCACTCCATCGACCATAGAAATCGTCCGGGGTGAAGAGCAGGAAATTGGAATTCAGCTTGTTTCAAGCTCTGGAATGCTCCCAGATTCAGTTTCATTTATCCCTGTAAGAGACTCTTCGGAAATTAGTATTGAACAAACTAGTAAAGAAACACTAAATGAGTCTTCCTCTGGCATCAGTCCAGCATCATTTAAGATCCGAATTCCAAGTGATGTTAATATAGGATTACATACTATACCGATGTTAGTAAATATTTCGACGGGATCTCTTTTTCCATCGGGATTCATAGAATTACCAGGAATCAATCTTTCTCTCCCAGCTGAGAACTTTGCAAGCAGATATGTTAATCTGACTTTTTCAGTTATCGATCCCCCTTCTATGACTCAAACTTTCAAAGATTTTTGGGTTACATACGGAACCCCAATGGCAATCCTTGCTGGTGGGTTTGTAGGGGCTTTTGCTACATATTTTATTGACTATTTGAGGAGTAGGAAGGAACAAAAGCGATAGGGACCACTTTTATCTCTCATCATATATTCTGCTCCAAATTGATTAAAAATAGTATATTTAAGGGTAAGCTGGGCTAGAAGAGGACAGACAGGCCGCCCGGACCTTGATGCTTACATTGTGTAGAATATGCGAGTAGTAAGACCAAAATTAGCATTGGAATTGGATGTTGCATCTTAAACTTCAAATATCTTGTCTTTTATGAATGGTACAATTGGGATAGATATGGCATGTAAAGGGCTGTGCACGAGGTACAAGGCTCAGAAACGATATGGTGTGGGAAGATATGTAAGCGGTCAGAAACGGTGCCAAATCTGTGAGGTTTTTGTGGACTGGCCTGGACTATGGTGTCCGTGCTGTAGACAAAGGTTGAGACTTAAACCCCGTTTAATGAAGTTCAAAACAAAGATCCAATCCACCTTTATCGGTAGTCAAATTCAAGTTTCTCCATCTGCTTCGAAAATGTAGAAAGAAAAGTTCCCGCTTCCACCTAAATAGTGATGACTGGAAGAGGGTGGCCGTCAACCTAGACTTAAAAATCGTCAAATTAACTACCTACTAATTTTCTTAACCATCCTTAAAATAAAATCTAGCTCACCATTGTTCACGTCTCCTCATGCTCACGAAGTTTATTATAGGCACTGGACCCCTGCATGATGTCTATCAAGATAAATTCTTCTTGCCGATTATTAAATAATGAACTGAAATGATCTTTACATGAAAAAACAAATAATCAACTTGCAAACAAAGAAACATATGCAAGTGAGGGAATCTAATGATAAAATCGATATTTTCAAGGAAGGAAGTTAAGTATATCAAGTCCCAACGTATCGCGAGGATTGCCACAGCAGCTGCTGAAGTTGCAGCAGGACTAACAGTTAAATCAGAAAGTAGCTCCTCAAAAATTGTTCAACCGGATGTTGTACCTGTGGGTTTTCACTTTGACGGTAAACATTTTTACATTGGAGGATTTGACATGCTTCGGTCTACCAAGTACAAGAACGTTCTCAGAAACAGATCAATAGCAATAGTAATTGATGATTTAAAAAGTATCAAACCTTGGCGAGCTCGAGGAATTACAATATATGGTGAAGCAGAGATCACTAAACGACAGGGGGCTTCTATGGAAAAATCTGGCGAATTTGAGGTCGTGTATTCAATAAAAATAACTCCTAGGAAGAAATGGAGCTGGGGTATTGACAACAATTAATTTGGTGAAGAACAATCCTCTCCCAATTAAATATTTGTTTTGAACGTATGTATAGTTTGAGATTCCAGATTTCTGTACGTCTAGTTAATGTACAATCGTAAAAAAATTTCATTGCATTCCTGGACTAGGAAAAAGGTGTCACACACATGTGTGCATCATTGATAGC
>JARBAV010000079.1 GCA_029237515.1 Nitrososphaerales archaeon | reverse complement strand
CCTGCACCAGGTATGAGTAGGACGCCTGGGAATGGACCTTCTCCTACAGCAGGAATAGTTATTTCAGCATTTGTCTTTAAACCATTACCAAGATCAATTGTTAGATTTCTATGCTTCATTGTCTTTACATAGGGTTGAGCGTGCGCATCGGTAAGAATAGCGCGAGGATGTAAAGTAAATTCAGTGAAAACCGAAAACGACAATAAACATAAAGCAAATGCAATGATCGCCAATCTTCGCTTATCACATCTAGAGCTACATGAAGATTAGCCATTGCAGCTCCCTTGGGGCCATGACTCATCATACCCATAGCTGTACTCGAGATCGCGTCATGGTTAACTCGTCTGTTTGGTGATTTTTTCCCCAGGTTAAAAATATCAAATGCATTATAATAAGCTAGTTTACCAGTTCTAGGATCGATAGCTGAAGTAGTGTAGCTCTGGTTAAAAGATACAGATCGTTGAGATGGATTATCTATTATACCGTTAATATCATCTATCATCTTCCAGCTAGCCTCTGGATAAAGTAACTTAGCAAGGCTCCGGTGGGTTCTGTGATTAAATTTAAATCCCCAAACACATTTTATTAAATTATATGAATTAAAACAATTTATGATTCAATGCTATGGTTGTGACCGAGGTGGGTTATTTTTTAACAAAGGAACACCATTCAAATTGTGCTCTAGATGTAATCAATACTATTACCATATTATTATTATGACGTACAGAAGTTAACCGGAAAACCAAGTATGAGCGTTCGAGAGTATGTAATTGCGCATCCGGAGGTATTTTCCAGAGCCGCGGTCACAAGTTAGATAAGATCCGAAATATGGTTCAATATCCTGCTTCAATACCATATTTTACTAGACTGATAAAGATGGACTGGAGCCGTTTGATTCTATACTCCCCATCTTCTTACGGTTCTACGTGTAGTTCTACGTGCAACTCTTCTAGAGGTTCCAAAAAATGACATCAATATAGAAAGGGCAAGACTTTCTTATAAGGTTATGTGAGTAAATCGAGATCCATGGCTGCTGAGATTTTACCTTAGTTCTATTAAGGCATTCAATCCTATTTTCTCTTGGAATGAATAATTCTACTACGACAAACCTTTCTCTCTAAGTACCTCTACTTGACGAGCCTTTAATATATGCTCCAGTCCGTCCAATACGAGCATTCCTGCATAAGTTTCCTTAAGGTTCATTTGACGTATCCTATCGAGGACATTTGCAAGAAGAGGATGCTTTGCTCTTATTTCATTAGCCTTGCTTTGAATCATCTCGTCAGTCACTGTCTTATCTTCCATGCTCAAAAGGCGAAGGGCATGCATTTTCCCTAGCCACCTGACGCCATCAACCAGTAACACGAGAGTCCCAGCTTCTTCCAAATCCATTTCGGGTACTTTGTCCAAAATAGCAGAGACCAGAGGATAATTCGTTCTTAATTCATCTATTAAATCTGGAATGTCATATTCATCATATTCGTCATCAGTTGGGTTCGTATTCATTAACAAAGACGATAGATATCCAATTACATAAACTTATGCTCCAATAAATTAGCAATAGTTGAGACCCACTCGTGATATAATCTAAATAGTTTATTGTTCATAGAGTCAATGGATCTATGAGCCAGCAACAACAGATACAAAAGCAAGAACTATCAGTTTCACAAATTCTACGTGTTTACGGAAAAAAGTTTACACAGATTACTGAGCAGTATTCTGATGGCCATAACGGTCGTTGTGCTATTGGTGTTCTGATGTCTTATTTTGGTTGGGACGGCAGAGATGACTCGAGAGCTTCAAGAAAATTTCTGAGTGTTTTCAATGCATTAAGTCGTGCGGGATTTAACAAAGATCTAGTCGTTCAACTTAATGATGCTGGTATGTCATTCGATGGGATTGCAGATTATTTGGACCAACTCCACGAGTTGACTCCCAATGACTTGGTAGAATATTAAAGCAAAAATCAGTATGGCAGAGCCATTGTTATGATTCCTATAAATATCTACTGAATTGATTCTTTTTATTTAATACATTAGCATAAACTAAATGATAGTCATGTGTCCAGACGGTTAGCACTCTTGACACTAAATATCACGTATCATTTCTATCATCAAGTCATAAATCAATATCAAAGTGTTATCGACAACAAGGAACAATACTACGCAGATATGTCAAAATGAATAGACCGTCAAGAATCATTGGAAGATAGCTATCGAAAGTACATTAACAACTGATAATTCATATAGATTGTCTGCAGCGATATACTAATAACTAGCGTTCTAGTCCATAAATAGGTTAGAATCTCTACATTCTCAGCTTGATAATTCAAGTTTCAGAGCTGGTTTAGTTGACGAGTATAGAGACATCGAGATTTAACTTCGAATGGGCTATCACCGGTTTAAATATTCCAAAGTTTAGTTAGGGCGGACAATGGGTTGTAATAATTTGACAAATTATAAAAAACGTCTTCATAATTCATAATTTACTGATAGTTCAGATAGAATGATCCCGTATTATTATATTTTGGGTTTGT
>JARBAV010000078.1 GCA_029237515.1 Nitrososphaerales archaeon | reverse complement strand
TTCATCAATCCCCCTGTCGGTAATTATTATCCTGAATTTTTGACCGGCTTTAGTTCGTTCTAGTAGTCCTGCCTTCTCAAGCTCTACAAGGTACTTGGAAGCGGATTGTTGTGATCTGTCAATAATAGAACCAAGTTCCGTTGTTGTAATCTCAATACTGGCTCTTCCCTTTCCGAACTTCAACAAATGAGCTAGTGTAATGACGTACTGCGTTTTGGAATGCATCTAATTGGGAATACCCAATTCTTCAAAAGTGTGTATCTTTACCGCAGTTGGCTTCTTGCTTGCGGTGGTCCTATGGCCCACAATGTATTCAATCCCTGCACGATCTGCAACATCAATAAGCCTCTGAGTTACAATCCCATCCAAAACAAGAAACTTTCCACCTTCACTCTCTCCCAGTTGCTTCACAATATCTGAAACAGGTACCTTTACTAGAATCCTCATAGAATCGTCCAATAACACCGCTTCCAAAGTCTCATTTATCTCAGAAAACACGTTCTGCACCTTTAACACCATCTCTTGGTCATGTTCTGTTTGCAAACTCTCCTTTCCTTCTTGTTCAACGATTCTGGTTGTTCGTCCACCATGGGGGTGAGCACTTGGGTCTAATTCATCTCCTCCATGCTTACGATAATCATGTTTTGTATCCTGTGGTATGTGAGTAGTGGTAGTCCTTGGATGATGTGCGACAGCTGGATGACTAACAGCTTCACGCAAAATCTCGGCGATTTCAAGAGGAGTGCATTCCTCAACCTCTCTCCCATTGGGCGCTCTGAGCACCTTATCGATCTTGACCAAACCATGCAATTCTTTTAAAATAAGATCGCCTGCTCTATCACCGTCAAGGAATGCAACAACTCTCTTACCTTCGGTCAATTTAATAATGCTTTCATCGACTTTCGCTCCTTCTATAGCTATAGCATTATCGAAGCCCGCCCTCAGAAGATTAATGACATCTGCTCTTCCCTCTACTAGAATAATCCAATCTGAATCAAAAACTCCTGTACCGCAAGCCAACTGTGCTTTCCCAAATGCTGTGAGTTTCCCAGGCTTGCTTGCATCATACACATCTTTCAACATTTCCTCCCCCTCACTAATTGTCTTGGTTGCCCATTCTTGGACTATTCTCTTTGCACGGTCTACGATAATTTTCTTCTTTATTGCTCTGATATCATCTATGCCGACAAGAACAAACTTTGCTTGAAACGGACCTACCTTATCAATACTTTCAATTGCCGCCGCAATTAACGCGGCAGTTGAGATATCCGTACTCATGGGTATGACAGCGTCTCCCTTTGCTATATTAGATCTCGTATCAACATTTACCTCAATTCTTCCTACTTTTGAAACCTTCTGCAACTCATTCAAATTCATCTCCGGTCCTAGAAGGCCTTCTGTCTGCCCAAAAATGGCGCCAATTATATCGGCCTTCTCAACGAGTCCATCTACTTCGAATTTTAGTTTAACATGATATTTAACAATACCTGTATTAGGCAATCTCATAACCTCATTATTATTAAGTGAATGTAAGGTGAGCTGGCCAGAATATAAGTGCTTTGAAGGAAAAGATTTCAGATTTACGACTCCACATTTTGTTTCCTTTGAGCAAGATAGAGCTATGATCTCAAGAATAATTAGGCAAAAACTTTGATCCCAACAAGTTCTGGTAATAGACTATGTCTTCAATATGACGTACTTTTCCATTCGTTATTTCACATAATTTCCTTTTGTAGGCAAGATTTACATTGCTACCTCTTTGTTGAAAGAGCGACACTAACCTGCTTGTTAAGTATTTTCCTGTCCGATCCATATCCAGTAAGAGGATAATCTTTTTTTCCGTCATTTGATGACTATCGACAAAATCCAAAATACCTTTGAATCTGTTATATTCAGTAACTTCACCAATAAATCCCAACTTTGTAAGGGCTTCCGAATCTCGCTTTCCTTCGACTACTACAATGGAACCATTTTCAGATTCATGGTTTAAGGTGCGAATAAATTCATTAATCTTCTCAAGGACAGCCGTGTCGCCATTTCTGTAAACCATGCTGTAAAAAAAAGCAAACGCCTTTAAAAGGATACGTTTGTGACAAAAGGTCCAATTAGGTTGTTACTATTTTCCTCCTCTCCCACAAAGCCAAAAGAGGATTATCCAAATAAAGGAGAATAGCATCATTGATACTTGAGGCAGGTCATAATTGATTTTCTCGACAATGGAAATGAATATTGCTGGTGCTGAGTGGTTCATAATCATTTTCGTATTTATCATTCTTTTTTTTGGTTCAAAAAACTTGCCTTCATTTTCAAGGACGATAGGCAGAGCAATGGCAGAATACCAAAAAGCTAAAAGTGGAATTGAAAGGGAAATGTCGACTACCAATTTCCCCTTGATCGGTCCTAAAATTTCTCCCCTTTCATCAGAGCGAGAAAAGCTTGAAATAATTGCAAAGTCATTGGGGATTGAATACCAGAACTTATCTGACGACACATTGCGAGATTTGGTTTCCCGAAAATTGCAGGAAACTGGCTAAATGCACATGAGACTAATTCTAGAGGGGTTCTCAATTAAGCAATTTAACACTTAAATACACCAGATTTTTCTGATGATCTAATGTCAGAATCGCTTAATCCATTTGAAGTTGCCGTAAAGCAGCTAGACGAAGCCGCAAAGCTGGCAAAACTTGATAAGGGAATGAGAGATATTCTCGCCAGCCCCAATCGTGTATTGACAGTAGCAGTTCCTGCCAGGATGGACAATGGAGAAATAAAGGTTTACACCGGTTTCAGATCTCAACATAATTCTGCTCGAGGACCTTACAAAGGGGGAATCAGATACCACCCTCAGGTTACAGTTGATGAAGTTAAGGCATTATCCATGTGGATGACCTGGAAATGTGCTATTGCCAACATACCCTATGGTGGTGGAAAGGGAGGTATAATTTGCAACCCGAAGGAGTTGTCAGAGAATGAACTTGAAAGGATTACAAGGAGATACGCCTATTCCATCGCTGATATTATCGGGCCTTTGACAGATATTCCCGCCCCTGATGTCTATACGGGAGGAAAGGAAATGGCATGGATAATGGATACCTACTCGGCTCTTAAGGGGAATTATTTGCAACCCGATGTAATTACGGGTAAGCCCCTTTCGATAGGCGGTTCCCTAGGACGTAATGAAGCTACTGGACGAGGAGTATCTATTACAGTCAGGGAGGCAGCAAAGAAGCTTGGGATCAAGTTGAAAGGTGCTCCCGTTGCTATTCAAGGATTCGGTAATGCAGGACAATTTGCTGCGGTTCTGTTAGCGGAGATGGGGATGAAAGTGATTGCAGTGTCAGATTCTAAAGGTTCAATTCATAATCGGGATGGTATATCTGTGGATTCACTTCGGAGTCACAAATTGAAGAACGGTGCAGTCTCGGGTTTCCAAGGTGCTAGTTCAATAGCAGATAAGGAGGTCCTTGAGCTTGATTGCACAGTGTTGGTTCCAGCAGCATTGGAAAATCAGATTACAAAATCTAACGCGGGAAAGGTAAAAGCAAAAATTGTTGCAGAAGCGGCAAATGGACCTACAACTCCAGATGCAGACGATATCTTATTTGGAAACGATATTTTGGTTATTCCAGATATTCTGGCAAACGGAGGCGGGGTGACAGTTTCTTATTTTGAATGGTTGCAGAACTTAAGAAGAGAGTATTGGACAGAGGCTGAGGTAAATTCCAGGTTAGATTCTAACATTTCGTCTGCATTCAATGATGTATATAATAATCACAAAGAATTTAATGTGAATATGAGGAAGGCGAGCACGCTGCTTGCAATAAATAGAGTGGTCGAAGCAATGAAGATTAGAGGCTTATGGCCGTAGAGCAGTATTTTTATTTATTTTCGATCATATTTCTGCGCTGAATGTATCACTCAGTACTGAATGAATGTCCACAAGAGCAACTCTTGGTGACATTAGGGTTGTTTATTTTGAATCCTGATCCCATTAGACTTTCTACATAGTCAATATTGGCGCCATTCAAGTGCCTTTGGCTATATGTATCTACCAAAACCTTTACCCCATTTTGCTCAATTACGCTGTCATCATCATCAGGCTTTTCTTCGAAACCCATTCCATATGATAGACCAGAACACCCTCCACCTGAAACATAAACCCGCAAGTAGAGATTAGTATTACCTTCCTGCTTCATAAATTCAGCTACCTTCTCTGCAGCTTTGTTAGTGATCGTTACCGCTTGACTCTGCTGTGCACTTTCCATGTCATCAAGTACATCAGAATAAATATAATAAGTTTTGCTTGAAAATAACAAGAATTTTTTATAGGCGAATCAATAGGAATACCCTCCGTTGCCTGATCAGGTAGATCGAACAAGCTGCCACTTTGCAAGGCTCCCCGCAGCTGTAGACCAAGTTGATACGAAGTCATATACTGGAATATTCTTGCTTTCTATCTCGGAACCTATTTTCCGAGTAAATGGACCTCCCATCGCCCCCACCAGAATAGGTTTCTTCTTTAACTTCTGAAACCCTGCGAGGACATCTACGATTGTCTCCTCAAGTGGATCGTCTTGAAATACAAACCATGGCATAATGATATCCACATTGGGGTCGTACATAAAGGCCTGAATAGCGAACTTGTAGTCATCTGCAGTGGCCGAACCAGTCACGTCTAACGGATTTCCCAGAACATATGTTGCAGGGTAATGCTGTTTAAACGAATTTATCGTCCCCTCAGAAAGATTGGCCAGCTTTAGTCCAAGATCTTCAAATCGGTCTATAGCCGCTATAATTGGTCCAGCTCCATTGGTCACCATGGCAACCCTGTTCCCGGACGGTACAGGCTGCCAGGCCAAAGCCTTAAGGGATCCGGTAAGTTCCTCATAACTATCGACAGAAACTATGCCTGATTGTTCGAACGCCCCTTTTACGACCCCAAAAGAACCTCCCAATGAACCTGTGTGAGATGCGGCCTGAACTGCACCCCTTGTTGTGCGGCCATTCTTGAAGACCACCACCGGCTTCCTGTATTCAGCGATCGCCCTCTTTGCTGTATCTACAAATTTCCTGCCGTCTCCTAATCCTTCGACGTATAAGCCAATTACATCTGTATTTGGATCTTGTGCTAAATACCATATCATATCTGCTTCGTCAACATCGGATCGATTACCGTAAGAGATCATCTTGCTCATACCGAATGTATCTGACGTCTCCATAAAGGCTATCCCCACCGTTCCACTCTGGGAAAGGAACGAAACCTTTCCGTTTTTGGGACGAACCATTCTTGCATGACCCTGAAAAGCACAGTCTAAACGGTTTTCGCCATTGAACACTCCTATGCAATTAGGGCCTATAATCCTTATACCAAGGTCATGCGATAGTTGCTTTATTTCCTGTTCTATCTCGGCCCTTTCTCCTCCAAGTTCTTTACCCCCTCCTGAGATAATGACCATGTTGTGAATTCCCTTAGATCCGCTGATCTTAAGCAACGCTGGAACAAACTTGAGATCTACTGTAACTATAACAAGGTCCACTGGTTCTTGGATTTCATCCAAGCTCTTGTAAGCTTTTAGGCCCATTATTTCAGGGTACCCCTTCGCGTTTACGGGAAAAATCTTGCCCTTGTACTCATGTTTAGAAAGACTTTCGAGAACGGAGTTTCCAATTTTCCCTGGTTCAGGGGACGCCCCAATTAAAGCGATTGATTTCGCGTTAAAGAAAACATCCATGTAGTTGGAATTCGGCTGAGCATTGGATATTACACTGGCATTAGGTTTGTCTTTGAGGAGAATTTTCGCGTCAACAATGTAGTAATTATCTGGATAAACGGTCATTGGGTTGAAATCTACGCTCTCAAAGTAAGGAGCCATGTCGACTCCTAAGGTACCAATCTTTACCAGAGCCTCTGCCACCATCTCTAAATTGACTGGTCTGCTGCCCCTAAAGCCGTGTAGAATTTGCTTTCCTTTTAATCCCTCCAACATCTCTAGTGCATCCTGTTTTTCGATCGGTAGGACCCTAAAACTTACATCTTTGAATAATTCTGTATACACTCCACCTAGTCCGCACATGATTACAGGACCAAACTGAGGGTCGTTTTGTAAACCGACTATCAACTCCACCCCTGGAGGCACCATCTTTTCCAAAAGAATACCTCGCAATTCGTAGTCCTTTCTCAACCTGTCATACATGTCATTGAAAGCACTCACTGCCTCGTTCTCCGAAGAAAGCCCAGTTTTTACGCCCTTGACTTCTGTCTTATGTAGTATCATAGGGGAGACGACCTTCGCCACCAGCGGGAATCCAATTGTTGCACTCTCCTTTGCTGCCTGCTGGGCATTGCTTACTATAACATACGGGGGTACCTGAAGGCCGTACTCGGATAGAATGTGCTTTGCCTGATCTTCAGTGACTACCTTGTGCGGACTTGATATGACCTCTGAAAGAACTCCTTGAACTCCTTTCTTATCGCTCATGAGATAAAGTGGGAAACTTTGTGGTTTCTAATTAACTTTACTTGGGCAAGCGAGAACCCCTTGTACGCATTGCCTGGCAGTAACAGTAATTCAAAGACAATTCGTGACTCTAGCCCTGGGAACAGCTAGAAAAGTTACTTTCTTGCAGCTATAATTACCGCACCTCCCATCATATACTTCCTAAACTTGACCTCTGAAAATTCCATCTCTAACATCTTCCTAAGTTCTGAATTCTTTGGCCATCGTTTGTAAGTCCCATATAATGCCCTAAACCCTAGTCCTTTACTGCCGGCTACCGCAAATGCTAGAAAACCCAGAACATACTTCAGATATATTCTAACTAGAGCATCCAACAAGATCTGATCCGGCTTACCAAGGTCTACAATCAGTAACCTTCCATTAGGCTTGAGTATTCGGTGAAATTCGGCTATAGCATCTTTAAGATGAATAGCATCCCTCAACGAATATCCACAAAGTACTGCATCAAAAATATTGTTTTTGAAGGGCAAATACTCAAAAACTCCTGAAGACAACTCAATGCTCAAATCAGATTTATCGTCAAGTGATCTCCCTACTTGAAGCATTTCGATTATTGGGTCATACAGAATAACCTCTATATTTCCATTCATTTCAATTCTGGCCAGCTTAGACATATTACCAAAACCAGAACCCGCATCCAATATTCTATCTCCAAATCTTAGCTGCTTGTTCAAACACATCCTCCTATAGTCGGCGTCCTTGCCAAGAGAGATCACTCTATTTACCCTGTTGTAGATTGGAATGATGCTTCTTAGTGTCGAGATTATTTCAGGCCAGTATGTTTTGCCAAGACCGGACATTGTATGCTCCAATCAGTGTATGAAGAATATTATCTTTCTTAGAAACTAGATGTGCAACGTTTAGAGACAAGTTACACTCTGGACAATTTGCGGCCCACAGACCATGCGCAATTCCCAGAAATGCACAACTAACCGACTGTACCCACCAAATGTTGATTAATAACATGTCAGAATATAGATCTGTGTCAGTTACCACCAACGATTATGTCTGTGGAGATTGTGGAACTCAATTGCTACATGAGAACCCAATTACCCTTCAGAGCATGATTGACATACATAATCAATTGTGTCCAGTGAAAAGGCAAAAAAATATGCCTAATCAAATGGTGTCATCAAAGCCCTCCTCTCCCAACAAGGCTATAGTACAGCAACCAGCGTCAGCTGCAGTTCCCTCGCCTCAACCTCAGATCTCCCAAACTCCCGAAATTAACCCTCCTGCATCGGGAGGCGGTGTCACAACTATATCCTTGACAGGTAGCGGGACAAGCTATTCTAAAGTTGAAGGTCCAATTGACCATGATTTTAAATCAAAACGTAGTGTAGTTGGAACATTTCAAGGTATAAAAGTCTGGGGCGAAGTGGATGCTCCTGGACGATTAGGTATCTGGGGTTCAGAAGTTAC
>JARBAV010000010.1 GCA_029237515.1 Nitrososphaerales archaeon | reverse complement strand
TTTATTATGTTCGATTGAACTTTTCTCTATGGAGACAGTATTCAGCAGTAGTAACTCTACTACCTTGCAGTCACCTGAACCCTATAACACTACAAGTACCCCTATAGGAGATGTGCTTAATACTAAATATCTAGAAATAACAAATCACACATTTTTTGAAGATCTATTATTTACCATAGTAAATGGCACTCTCGTCAATAATTCAAACAATACTATCAATTCTGCAGAAGTAACAGTGCAATTTTATGATGATAATGATACATTGATTACATCATCTACAGAGAATGCGAAATTCATTATATTAGCTCCAGGTGAGAACTCAACATTTACGGTAAGATCGGATCTAGGCAACGAAATCGTCAGCAGATATACTGTGATCCCGGGAGGAGATATCGAAGTTGGGTAAGCAATTATAGTATAGCACGTCTACTCGAAATTTTAGTAGATACCGATCTAGTTTTCTGCATTTGAATCCCAGATGTGACGGCTGATGGGCTATTTTATTCAAAACTTAAGGGCCAATTTGTCACTCTCAATCTGGAATTTTGATCGACATGAAAGTTGAGGCACAATCTCTATACTTAATATTCGAAAATCTTGAAGCATTTACCGAAATGCCAGTGCCTGTCGATTGCCATCAACGTGCAATGTAAAGTTGTTAATTGCTCCAATGCCTCCTTTTACTGAAGTATTGAAAACATTGATCTCAAAGGAAGCCATTTCACCTGGTTGAATGCCTGATGGCGAGGTGTGCGCTGAACCCTCACCTATGCTCTGACCGTTACTATCGAGCAATATCGCGGATACACGTACGCTGCTGAATCGTACGGTATCATTGTTTAAGACCTCGCCAGTGATACGATAAATGTCACCTTCTGTAGGTATGCTGTAAATATCTTCTTCTCTTCCGGCTGGAGACGTTGCATTTACACCATGTAATAAGAGGCCATCTGATTGAAGCGTGTCAGGCCCATCCATCGATTGAACTTGTGCGAATGTTTCCATGATTGGAAATGTATTTACCAACACCATTGAAAGTGCCATTATCGCAATTATTACTGCTACAGCCAATGCTACGATCTGTGAACTAAACATAGCTTTTGCGGCCACTTCAATTTTCCTATTATCATAATTGCTTCACTACAATTTAACTCCTCATATTCGTCGACTGACCCAGACGCCATAGACTACTCCTTTAACTAAGTGCCTTCCCTAAATATCGAGATATTACAATCCCTTTTTTCTAGTTTGGTAATATTATAAAACAAGAAATTGAAATTGGTGATGATTCAATATACTATTATCCAGGATATCCCTCACGAAATACCCTTCATTTGTCTTATTTCTTAAGACTACTACTTTGTTGTTCTCACTTTCGGTCTTGGTCAATTTTCCAGCATTATCCTACTTCCATGTATATAAGACTATCTGAGCTAAGTTCTTAGAATCAATTGCAGTTCATTTTCGTTTAACCAAATTCAATATATAGAAAAACAGGTTCGTCACTCAATTGTAAGACAATTCAAATTCATGCTTCATCAGACCAGGGCTTCATGATGTGCCTAGACTCTCAAGGGGTGACAGAAAAATTCTCTCTTCAGACTATAATCTTTTTAAGAAAAATGAGAAGTCAATTTTTATATTCCGGTTTTTTACAATTCATTGGTTAAGGCAACAAACAATTATCAGCCATTTCTCTTGGCCCAATCAGAGTTACCAAACTCAGAAACAGAGCAAAAGCTCCCAGAGATGCTGGCAAGATCTTTGTCCAATATTTCTGCGTTCACATTGGAACCGTCACAGTATAGGACTCCCACTATTCTACCGTAACTTTTACCTTGATTATCGTCGGGGTCGACCAGTGCATTTTTTTCGAGACACATTTCCATTACAAGATTTTTAGCCTCAATGAATCCTGACTGCATATACTCGGGTGCGTCAACCAGAACCAATCTTATTCGCTCGGTTCTACCCTCGTTATCAACTGGAGTAAGTATGTCCACCGTGTCACCATCAATGACTTTTGTAATCGTACCAGTGATATTCGCTTGAGCGAGGGCAGCAGCTCCAAATGCCGAAAAATTATCAAAACTATAAAGATGCTTAGGAGCCAACATGAAGAATTCGGTTAGTGATGAAGAGTAAATAATCAAAAATAACACTGCGACATAGAGAGCTGATCTTACAAATTGGATAGGTTGATAAGAAGTCATATTATCTGAGTCCAGGCACTGCACTACTGACCTACGATTATTGGTTTAATATATTACTTATTATAGTATATTTCAATAATTGTTCTACTTTCGTCATCACCAGAGTGTTCAAAAGTATTTAAGGTTTGGCTTCCCGATAAATCTATCCCACTTAATAGCTGCTTCACTGAGGATCCCTTGCCTCCATTGTTGAATTATGCGTTTGGCTTCTCAGCCAATGTTATTTGTCTACTTAATGATTCTTATAAATTAACTATAAGCAACTCTCCCCAATAATTTAGGCGATCGGAGAATCGTATTCGGGAACCAATGTAGGAGATCGAGGAGCATTGGTCAAACCGTGTTCTTGAATATACCTATCAACCCTTGGATCCGAGCAAAACGAAAGGTCATTCTTAGCCTCCAACATGGCTTGGGTTTCATTTTGCTTTAGTAATGAGGAATATTGTTCGCATTGCCCTTTGTAATATAGCATAGAGTAATCACATGAGAATGCCATATCCGTTGAAAGTATCTCACGAAAAGTACTACAGCTTCTTATCAAATCACTGTGTGTTCTTTGATTAGAGGAGTTACCGCTACCGTTCTCAAGTCTAATCTCGCTAGAATATGATATTGGGGCGGTAGTTGCTATATCTGAGCCATAGAGTTTGGTATCCGTTAGGCCATTTATTGAAAGTGCGATGAGCAGTAGGATTGTGCCTACTATGTGAATCATCAATATGCTAGTTACTTTAAATGAGATTT
>JARBAV010000077.1 GCA_029237515.1 Nitrososphaerales archaeon | reverse complement strand
CTATCTTTACCTTTCTTATATATTGAAATAGATTGTGTAGTATGAGTTTTACATTTCGGGCAGAATTTCCGAAATTCCTTCTGCATCTTCATACATGTTCAGATATGAAAGGGTAATTTAAGGACAGCGTACTTCACATCGCTTCCCACCGTGCAGGGTAAGATAAGTCTTGACCGACAAGCTGACAATTAAACGTCAGAAATTACGCAATGCAATATGTTCGTAAAGGGTTTTCTGAGTAAATCTAATATACTAAGTCTTATATTCCAATAGGTGATGTTCGAAGCACTGCTAAAACAAGTAATCGTCTTCTCTATGGAAAGCTTTGGGGTATGGGTTCCGCTAGCATTTGGCCTTGCAGTAGGACTTGCATTTGCAGTAATTTCAGGCGCACGACGTTCTTCCTAAACGACCTCGAGCTCATATTTTTATTTTTATACTTTCTATCACCTTAGTCGGTACAGTATATCCTCATTATATTGATCCAATTTTTACATATTCCTCACCAAATAATTCAATGAACATTGGCCGATTAAAACACTAACAATAATTTACAAGAACCAAAGGTACGTTCGATGCAATTGTTTTTCCCCAACTACAATTGCGTGATTCCTTTAATGTGAGAAAATTTCCAACTGGCTTCTAACGTTTCAATTCCTACTGGAATGAATGATAACGATAATAATATGGCTGTCGGCTCTTATAATTTTCGATGAGTTACCTAGCCAAGATCGGAGTTGAGAAAGTAAGGCATCTGAAGGTCTCCACCAACCAAACAACGAGTTTCTTATGGGAAGGAGAGAACGTGTTATCTACTCCTTCTATGATATCAGAAATGGAAGAGACCTGTAGGCTGCTTGTCAAGGAAAAATGTATAGTAGACAGCACGTGGGATTCGGTGGGTACATTAGTCAACATAAAGCACTTGGCTGCTACTCCAGTCGGTGCAGAGATCACCCTGAAGGCCAAAATTGTCTCATTCGACGAGAGGAGAGTGTTATTTGAAGTAGTAGCTTCGGATAGCCTAGAAAGAATTGGCGAAGGTACGCACGAAAGATCGTTAATCGAGGTCCCTAGGTTCAGGAAAAAATTTGTTGAGAAGCAGAAGAAATTGGGCCTGAAATAATGGAAATAAACCAGTTGCATTTTGGGGCGAAAATGAAAATCTGAAAAACCTGTCTGCTTTTGTATCAATAATCAAGTATCGTATTTATGAAACACTTCACTAATCGAATGCATCGTACTTTGCCTTTCTAGCTGAAAATCGCGCATAGTTAGCATTTAAATGAAAGATTTACAAAGACCAATGTTGTCTTATTAGGAGCTAGTGAGGGAGGGTTTGACTCGACACAGCAATCTCTCTTGGAATGCCTATTGAAACATACCTGCGAAATCGTGATGTGCTATTTTTGATATAGTACACTTATTGAGAGAAGTAAAACTAAATAAGTGGCTTTACAAAGCAGTATTGTTCTACTAGGTGAATAGAGTATATGTCAATTCAAACTACAGCTGGTGGAATGCCAGTGATAATTTTAAAGGAAGGAACAAGAGAAAGTAAAGGCAAGGAGGCTCAGAAAAATAATATTACAGCAGCAAAGCTGGTCGCAGAAGTTGTCAAAACCAGTCTTGGCCCAAGAGGCATGGACAAGATGCTGGTAGATTCTCTTGGTGATGTGACTATCACAAATGATGGGGCTACAATTCTTAAAGAAATCGATGTGCAACATCCCGCTGGAAAAATGATGGTAGAGGTTTCTAAATCAGTAGATAATGAAGTTGGAGATGGTACTACTTCGTCAGTCGTTCTTGCAGGAGCATTGATAGAAAAGGCCGAGGATCTAATCAACAAAGATGTCCATCCATCAGTGATTGTTGATGGTTATAATGCGGCTTCAGAGCATGCATTAAAATTACTGCAGAAAATTGCTGTAAAGGTCGACACCTCAGACAAGGAATTGCTAATCAAGATTGCAAGAACTAGTATGGATTCCAAGTTGGTCTCTGAGGATAGCCCAACACTAAGTGAAATAGTAGTAGGTGCAGCAAGGCAGATAGCAGAAAAGCTTGAAGGGAAAGATGGTTTAAGAGTAGATCTAGACAACATTAAGGTCGAAAAGAAGGCTGGTGGAGCAATAAGAGATACCCAACTCGTAAAGGGAATTGTTCTTGATAAAGAAGTAGTCCATTCAGGGATGCCGAGGAGGGTTGAACAAGCAAAGATTGCTTTGATAAACTCTGCGCTAGAGATCGAAAAAACTGAAATGAGTGCTGAGATCAGAATTAGTGACCCTCAGCAAATGCAGATGTTCCTTGAAGAAGAAAACAGAATGCTGATGAGTATGGTGGACAAGATAAAAGACGCAGGTGCAAATGTAGTTTTGTGTCAAAAAGGCATTGATGATATTGCACAACATTATCTAGCCAAATCAGGCATCCTTGCCGTCAGACGAATAAAGGAAAGTGACATGTTCAAGCTTGCTAAAGCCACAGGTGCAAGAATCACAAGTAACCTTGAAGATCTTTCAAGTAAAGACCTAGGCGCCGCTAACCTAGTCGAAGAGCGCAAAGTCGAGACCGACAAATGGGTCTTCATAGAGGGATGCAAAAATCCAAAGGCAGTCACAATCCTTGTTCGAGGAGGCTCTCAAAGAGTCGTAGATGAAGCGGATAGGTCAATACATGATGCCTTAATGGTTACTAAAGATGTTTTAGAAAAACCAGCTATAGTTGCAGGAGGAGGTGCTCCAGAAGCATATATTGCAAACGAATTAAGGCAATGGTCGAGCAGCCTGGAAGGGAGAGCTCAACTCGCTGTTCAAAAGTTTGCAGATGCACTTGACATAGTCCCCCTTACTCTAGCAGAAAATGCCGGCATGGATCCGATTGACACTATGACAGAATTGCGTGCAAAGCAGAGTAAGGGTTCTAAGTGGACAGGAATCAACGTTAGGAGCACGGTAGTCGCAGACATGTATAAACAAAACATATTGGAACCTCTTGCTGTTAAGGAGCAAATAGTCAAATCCGCTACAGAAGCTGCAACCATGATTCTGCGAATCGATGATGTTATAGCTTCCAGCAAATCCAAAGCACCCGCTGGACCTCCTGGTGGTATGGGCGGTATGGGCGGTATGGGCGGTATGGGCGGTATGGGCGGTATGGGCGGTATGGGCGGTATGGATATGGAATAATTTTCTGCCAGATTACCGCGTGTCAGATTCCTTCGAAGTGGAATCATATCTTTTTTTCTTTTTTGGACAAAGCAATTCTTTATCAGAAATTCAAAAAATTTAACTTTTCTAGTCGCTAACAGATCGTTTCCTTGTGGGATTGAGGGCTAAATGCAATGAAAAATGTGGAGATATCTAATTCGTTGCGGCAGAAAAAACTATGGCGTCCAGAACAATCAAAATCGGATACATTGCGTCATCAATCCGTATGATTAAATCTATTCTATCCCGATCTCCTACTAGGCCTCAAAATTGTAATTATGATCAATAAGTACATGCTGCTCATTCCAATGATGAACAAACATCAGCTTATTTTT
>JARBAV010000076.1 GCA_029237515.1 Nitrososphaerales archaeon | reverse complement strand
TGTTATCTCTTTCCTACTCATTTATACTTCGTTTCAAGTTTCTATGATAGGAACAGAAATGTCATGATAGGGGGAATAAGAATTAACTCCAATTTTTGTCAAGAATACAAATGATCCGGACTGAGCTGCATGTTTCAAAGATAGCATAGTACACTCAAAAGAAATATATCTTTATGATGGTCATTAGGATCTAATGCTACGGTCTAAAATAGCAATATTCTTAGTATTTACGATATCAGCCTATTGTTTTATTTCTTACCTATCGCCACATGTAACTTATGCAACTACCAACATAGATACAAATATTAGTAATATTCCTACGGCAGAAGCCGTTCATTCATCGGAATCGATGAAAGTTCCTCCATCTGTTGGAACATTTGTGATTCTGATTCCCAACGAAGCACACGAGAATTGGTCTGACGAGAAGCACAAGCTTATCACCGATAGGAATGCATACTATGTTCCAACAAATCTTATAATACCAAAAGGAACTAGTATACTGTTTCTGGATGCAGATGCACCATGGGATACCCCACACCCCCATACCATTGAATTGCAGGACGCCGCAGGTAACGCTGTTTATAGTACCGACCAATTAGATTATACAAATAGCTCTAAACCAACAGTACTTCAAAATCCCGGAACATACGAAATAGTCGACAAAAGTTATGATACCAAAGAAGCAAAAATAACAGTTTTGGAGAATGAGACATCCAGTGGTAATCTAATATTAGGAGGATTTTACACTCCGAGTAACCAGGTAGAGAACACTGAGGACAACGATGGTGTATCTCATCCTGGTTCTCTACAGTACTATAAAGAGGCCTTTAATAATGATGGATTTGATATACTAAGTGAGTATAATTTTACCTATGCTACATGTGATTATTGTCCGGGAGGATTTTGGCCTGACAATAAATCCGGAGAACATACATTGCTAATTTATAGTACACAACAACCTCTCTCAGACGCAATAGAGAAACTGGGAAAGTTGGTTAAAGATAATGTGTATATTTGAGATTAAACTTGACTAGCAATATCAAGTAATGTAAAATATTAGATCACGAACATGATATAGTAATCTTTTTCTGCAACGTTCACATAGATTTACCTTAATTAATGTTATTGTATTTTATGTATAATCTACCCTTCTGTATAATGTCTTTCTTATCTTTATTCAACATTAAATACGAATATTTGCTCTCTCAGTATCCCCGGACGACGCCTAGACATCCTTCAAATATTAAAAAAATATATCTGGGGTTGACAAGAAGAATAGAATTCACGGAATGAATTTGAAGCATAACACTGCCTTTGGTTTCACTTTTTCTACTCCGTGTCTATTGTTTGCCTTAGTTCTGCTATTATTATCTATAATTCCTTCAGCAAAAATAATTTCATCTCCAATACCGGTGATGGCATCGGTGGAGGGTAACCAAGAATCAGATGATAATGATGGCGAAGAGAACACTAGAGATGAGGATGATGAGGATGACGGTAATAGCGGTGATGATATTGATCTTGATGAAATGAATCTATTGCAGATATGTTGTGCCTGGTCAGACAAGATTTCAGATGGGGTACTAGAGTACAAAATAAGTGATGGGGGAGATGAAGATAGCAAACAATCTGTACGAAATGCAATACAAGACTGGGATCTATTGATTGATAATTTGATTTTTGTGGAGAAACAAGATGACAGCGAGGCTGATGTTGAAATAGTTTTCTCTGATGGCGATGAAGATGCAAACGACGAGGAATTTGATTATGGAGCTCCTATAGCAGCTGGAAAAACTGAATTTAGATTTGATAACACAGGATTTATTGATAGCATTGAAGTGACACTTTCTGGGGGCATTTTTGGTAGTGGATTTCACAGCTCTGAGTTAGAACAAATTGCACGACATGAAATTGGACATGTACTAGGACTAGGTCATGCGAATTTTGACGGTAGTCTAATGTCTGAAAGCACTGATGGTGGAGCAGAAAACATATCCGCTTGTGAAATCAATGGGGTACTTGCAGCAAATTATTGGAGACTTGTGGCTGTTGGTAACAATCCAGAATATCCAGAGGCAAATTTCGTAGTATGCTGATGTTAATGTTGTATCCAAGTACAGATACAGAAACTGACATGTATAGAAAAATGTGAGTTTTCCATAAATAAATACATGGCTGTCATTATATCAGCCATAAAAAATATTCTAGTAGTATAGGTACTTAAATAGCATAATTATGGCTAGAATTTGCATGTTAGAAAACATTTTCTAATAAACTTGGTCCATTAAACTTTAGGAAATAATATTTATTACCTCATTAACTCATACCCTTAAAAATGGCTCTTATTGTTTCCTTCCATGCTTGTTTGTTGCTAGATTCGCTCATACCAGATACTTTGCTTATAGATAACCCATTAAAAAGTGAGACAAGACCAGCAGATATAGCTTTGATATCTACATCCTTGGCAAAAAGACCTTTTTCCACTTGTAAATTTAGGTATTCTGTTACTATATCAATTATTCTTAATCTGTGATCATAAAGCATTCTTTTTAGCTTAGGGTTACGTGATGATTCAGCGATTATTTCAAAAAATACTTTATCGAAGTCTTGTCCAGTTTCGTTATGAAAGTTTTCATAAAACTTTTCTGCATTTGATACTAATTCTTCTTTCCTGATCGCCATTAATGTAGATAACTGTTCTTTTAATCTTAGAATATTTGTTTCGGATATAGCATAAAATAGTTCTTCTTTGCTTTTAAAATAAAGATATAGCGTGCCCTTGCTTACCTTAGCAGCCTCTGCTATATCATCCATTCTGGTCTTATCGTATCCATGCTTTGAGAAAGCAATTAACGCTGATTCCACTATTTTACCTTTAGCTTCTATTTTATACTGAGCAGATACTTTTGGACACAATGTATTTTCTACTCTCCCCTCTTTTCTTCTCCTTTCTCATCCTTACTTTTCACACTCCAAATAATATTGTGATGAACAAAAATCATTTTTATGATACCTTAGTAGATTCGTTTCCTCATTCCTCCTTTTTCTTGAAATATGAATTTAGATGAGTGCTGCTGCTGTAATTGTTGATTCTGAAAGTTAGGAATAGCAATCGTCTTCGAAACAAATAGAGCTCCTACCAATCCCATTAATGCTGCTGGCGCTAACGTTAACGATAGCATAACAGGCAGTGTACTAAGAAAGTTGGATGTTAAGTTAGCTACTGCCTGTATCCCTTGTTGATTTGCTATTGGCATATCAAGAGGAATTGCAAAGGCCCATGTAAGCATAGGATAATTAAATATATAGAACATTAAGCTAACTAATATCCCAGCTATAAGTTCTGTCGCTTTGAGTCCTAACTTTGATTTTATTGCCGAATTGTGCAAGATAATATCTGCAATTAGTGCAGGTAAAATAGCTATTATAGAGTACCATGGCAGAATAGAGCTCAACATACCTTGACTAGGAATAATATTTGCAAAAATATTGATGCCAACTACCAAAACTGAAACAATAGTTCCTGCACCAAACCTTCCAATACTCTTGGATGCTGTAAGGTATATGAAAGAGCTGAGCATGGGTAGTGTAACAATTGCAATTAATGAAGCAATATCAGGATTCAGGTTGAATTGAAAGTTTTCTCCGTTTGAAAACGGAAGAGAGAACATGTAAACATACCAAGTAGTTGTGAACCATAATGCCGCAAATGCGGGGATCATTGCAGCTTTAATCAATCTTTGTCGAGAAGGTGAAGTTATACGCACAGTTATCCTTGCAAGGCCTAAAACAGTTCCAACGGAGTTTATTAGCATTCCAGTAATCAATGCTAAATGCGGAGGGCTTAACAGTCCATCAACACCAAAGGTTTCATGCCAAAGAAAGTCAGATGGTCCGGCTACCAAAGAAATTGTTGATCCTATAATAAGAAGCTTCAATGAGGTAGCAACTGTACTTTCTCTAAGAGAGGTATTTCTAATTAACAAAATTACACTTGCTCCGGCTGCGACCGTTAACAAACCTACTCCAGTATAAAGGACTGCATGCGATGGTGTAAAGAAAGTCTCAGGTTGTTCCATGACATGGGAAGTGACATCCCAACTTGTACCGGCTATTTGCAGAAATGAGCCGCAAGATGCTATAATCAACATAGTCATGATTATGGTCATATCATGTTTCTTAGAAAAAATGCTATAAAGAACCATGACTTTGTCTCGTACTGGTCGCATAAACTGTTATATAGAATGCCAGTTAATAAACATAACTGACTGGTCAGTTATGTTTAAATAAAGGGACTTTGTAAATTGTGTAAATTCAAATGTCGTCAATGCAAGACAACAGAATAAATGAACAGATATTTACTAATTCAGACTCGGTAGTAACAGAGCGCTTCAGAATAACATCTAGCAACAAATTCCGAAATTCTCGAGTCTTAGTAATAGGCCTAGGTCAACTTGGTCTTCCTATAGCAAAATATGTCAGAGAAAGGATTTGACACATATGGGTATGATATCGAACAGAAGGCCATTGAACGCGCAGAGAAAGTAGCTTCAATAAAGCGAGCTGACAGTTTCAGTGATTTTGATGTATACATAATTTGTGTCTCCACTCATATGCCTGATGACATTTTCACACCTCAAATAGATGGATTATTATACATAGTAGAGGAAATTTCAAGGAAAGCTAGGAATGGGGCTATCGTC
>JARBAV010000075.1 GCA_029237515.1 Nitrososphaerales archaeon | reverse complement strand
GCCGAGTTCTCAATCAACCCGTCAAGTATTAAGGAGTCAATAGACGCACTTGCGGCCGTACATGCTAGTGGATTGCCAGCAAAAGTAGACGAATGTTCACCAACTTTCATACTCTCAATAATTTCAGTTTTTGTCATGGTTAGCCCCATAGGAAATCCTCCAGCTATGCCTTTCGCGACGCAGACTACATCAGGGATCGTATTCCAATTCTCAGCCGCCCACATCTTGCCGGTTCTACCAAATCCGGATTGTATCTCGTCGAATATCAGCACAAGAGAATGCTTCGAACAAATTTCCCTAACCTCTTGAATAAACCCCGCTGGAGGCATTATGATTCCGCTTTCTCCCTGAACTGGTTCTAAAATAACAGTTCCAGTCTTGTCATCTATGGCATCTACCAGTTTGCTAGTATTTCCGTAAGGGACAAACTTAATGTAGTCTAACAATGGCTCAAATGGCTTTCTATATTTTTCGCTGGATGTTATGGATAGAGCACCAAAAGTTTTTCCATGGTAGCCCCCATTCATTGAAATTACGCCAGGTTTCCCACTAAACTTTCGTGAAAACTTGAGCGCTGTTTCAACCGCTTCTGCACCAGAATTTGAGAAAAAGAACTTATCTAGCCCGCTCGGGACGACTTTAGAAAGTTTCTTGAGCATAATTGATCTGGCAGTATTATAGGTTGACATGTGGCAGACCATCAGTTTTTCAATTTGATCTTTGATTGCAGCGACAACTCTATCATTACAGTGTCCCACCAAAGCTACCCCATACCCAGCCATACAATCAATATACTCTCTTCCAGTATCATCCCAAACTTTGGCTCCCTTTCCACGGTCGATGACTATAGGAAATCGTTGGTACAGATGGCCAAGGAAGTCATCCTCACTATTCATGCGCTTTGATCACCGTACAATTTTCATGAGCTAATAATTTGGATATGGGATTTTCTCTTGAACCACTGCCTATTATAGCCTCCCCGACGCCTAGCTCCAATGCCTCTGTGCATGCTAAAATTTTCTTTTCCATACCAAAACCAATCTTGGGGAGCATCATTTTCGCCTCATCTTGAGTCAGATTTTCAATCAGTCTCCCATCAATTATTAGGCCATCTACATCAGTGAGAAATATAACTCTGTCTGCCCGCATATTCCCTGCAATATGAGCGGCTGCTCTATCTCCGTCTACATTAAGATATTCAAATTCTTCTCCCAATGCAATTGGTGAAATTACGGGTACAAAGTCCTTGTCAAGTAGGACATCAATAAGAGAATTGTTTACATGGTTGATTTTCCCAGTGTAACCTCCATCAATAGACATTTTTCTACCTTTGTCGTTAATGATCAGAAGTCTCTTCTTTCGCTCAGCCCTTAGTAGACCTCCATCAATACCTGCAATGCCAACTGCATTTATCCCCTGTTTAAGCAACTTTGTCACAATTGATTTATTCACTTGGCCGGACATGACCATTGTATATGCTTCCACGGTGTCCCGATCTGTGTATCTACTCTTGATGCCTCCAGGAGACACTATGAATTGTTGCTCTACGCCTAGTCTGTTTGCAACACTAGTAACCTGTTTTCCTCCCCCGTGAACAATAATTATCTTTTCATTGTGCAATAGTGTTACTAGGTCGTCAAAAATAGACGTATGCAGACTATCTGACACGATACTACCGCCAATTTTAACTACTATCATACCGGAGTAATGGGCGTGAATCTTAATCCATCTACTTCGTTGAACCCGAACATCACATTCATATTTTGAATCGCTGACCCAGCGGCGCCCTTCATTAAATTATCTGATGCAGATAATGCAACGATTCTCTTGTTGTCCTCGTCGATGTCAAAACCGATATCGCAAAAGTTTGAACCAATAAGAAACTTGGGATCCGGGAATTTGTAAAGTCCCTTTTTATCTCTTATTAAACGTACAAACGGTTCAGCACTGTACGCTGCACGATAAATTTTCCATAACTCCAATTCAGCGACCTCTTGCTTCATAAAAATATGGTTAGTGGTTAGTATTCCCCGTACAATATTAACTGCATGGGGGCTCATGCTGACTTTTATGGGACTCTTTGTGACCGTTTCTAATTCTTGTTCTATTTCTGCTGTGTGTCTATGTTTAGCTGGTTTATATGGCCGTATCACTCCGTACCGCATAGCATGATGCGTTCCTGCATTTTCAGATGCACCGGCTCCTGATGAGCCAATCTTACTATCAACAATAATGTGATCGGTATCAATCAGATCTTTTTCAATGAGTGGTCTTATCGAGATAAGTGATGTAACCGCCATGCATCCTGGGCAAGAAACTAACCGTGATCCCTTTATTTTTTCCCTATTAAACTCAGGAACTCCATAAACCGATAGGGAAAGCATTTCGGGGAAAGGATGTTCCCATCCGTACCATTTGACGTAATCATCAGGATCCTTTAGACGAAAATCAGCTGAAAGATCAATAATTCTCATACCTCGATCATAGAGATCCTTTACAATGCTACTTGATTTCCCATGAGGGAGTGAGGTAAAGACGAGATCGCATTTATTAGATAGCTTTTCCGTGTCTAGGTTTGAGAAAGATAGGTCTATAAATCCCTTAAGACTGGGATGAACGCGATGAACCAGCTCACCAGCTCTCTGTCTAGAGGTTATCATATTAACTTCAACTTTTGGGTGCGTAGATAGCAGCCGCAGAAGCTCACCACCTACATAACCTGATGCTCCAATAACACCTACTTTCATATCCAACTTTCATCTGTACAGTCTTTTTAATCGGTTTATGAATTTTTATATCTTGAACTCGTGTTGACAATTGCAGTTGATACTTAAAATCTCATTTATTCCTGTCCATATCATAGACAGAAAGGCTGTCTTTGTCGAATTTCAAATTTATAACAACATAGAGACAACTGAATAGAACAAATCAAAATATACGACCCACTAAACCTCATCATGAAGAAAACTCCATTATTACTTGGCGTAACAATTAACTTGAATTCGGAATTCATCTGGAGAATTCGGTGATTGGAATATCAAGTATTTACACTTAATTTAGGCTCAAGGCGTCGTGCGCTAAGTTCTAGTCACAATGCACATCGCTTCAGTTTCAAGTTAAGATTCAAAGCTTGACAACATCTGATTAGAAATGACTGATTGCTTTCCCCATAATTCTATGAATCCCTTTGCAAGCCTTTGGTCAAATACTGATCTGTTTGAATAGGTTGCTTCCTTTGGGTCGTAAATGGCATTCTTCGAGCTCCTTCCTACGACCCGGCAAGAACCATTTTGAAGTTTTAGTTTCACTTTGCCATTTACCCTTGATTGAGTTGCATTTATGAATTCATCCAGATCTCTTCTTAGGGGCTCGAGCCAGAGACCTGAGTAAACCAACCAGCCCCATTTTTCTTCTATTATCCGTTTGAAATTGACTTCATAATCTGTAAGTACTAAATTTTCAAGATCTTTGTGACACTCAATGAGTGAAATAGCAGCAGGTGCTTCATAGACCTCTCGAGACTTGATACCAACAATCCGATTCTCAATTATATCCACTATACCTATTCCATGGGCACCAGCTATCTTGTTCATCTCAACAATCAATTCCTGTAGCTTAAGAGGATTACCATCTAATGCTATTGGTACGCCTGATCTAAACTCAATCTCTATGTATCTTGCTTCGCTGGAACGGTTATTGACAAAGTGAAATATGTTTTCAGGGGGTTCTATGCTTGCGTCCTCCAATTCTCCACCCTCAATGGCCCTACCCCATAAGTTAACGTCAATACTGTACTTTTTTGCCTCCAACGATATGGGTATTTTTTCTTCCATAGCAAATTTGAGCTCTTGATCACGAGTCAAATTCATGTCTCTTATTGGAGCTAGTATATTGAGCTCTGGATTAAGTGATTTTATAGTTATATCAAATCTAACCTGATCGTTCCCTTTACCAGTACATCCGTGTGCGACTAGCTTTGCCCCTTCAATGGATGCCACTTCGACCAATTTCGAGGCTATTAGTGGACGAGCTAAAGCAGTTGCCAGCGGATACTTTCCCTGGTAGAGTGCATTCGCTTTAATGCATTTACTAACATACTCGTTTGCAAATTCTTCAGTCGAATCAATGTGAATATGCTTAGTAGCTCCAACGGCAAGAGCCCTACTCTCGATTTCATTAAAGTCTTCATCCTGGCCACAATTCACGGTTACTGTCGTAACCTGAGCATCATGAAATTTCTGCAAATACCTTATGCATACCGATGTATCTAGACCTCCTGAGTATGCCAGAACAACTTTTTTCTTGACCATTACCAACGCATGCGATTTATGACTCTAGATTTATATTTTTTGGTCATGTTTGATTTTCTATGTGAGCTTATAGAAGCTATTCGACCGACCTTCATGATATCATGAGCTATTTCCGAGGCCATTTATTTTTTCCCTATTATTTGGTTCTAGAAAATAATGTAGTGTAAGTGAAATTTAGCTTGGAAAGATTAGGTACTGATTTTCGGTATTAGATAGAATGTTTGTGACCAGATGGTAGTATGTGCTGCAGCATTTTCTCCTACATGGAAATGGTACGAAGTCGGACTCTAAGATAGAGTTCTATGATATAATCTTGATTTGCATATTACTGCCTACTAGTTGTTTAACAAGGGAGTTAAAGCAGGCTTTAAGATGCCAATAGGTTGAGGAAACGGCAGAGGATCGCATCATATGGAAGATTCTGCACTTGTCTATTTGAACTACGTCCAAGCATATTTGATTGTTATGTCAAACCTAGCAAATTCACCTAAAGTCACCTCTATTTACAGTGCAGTTGAGCTCAGAACAGATTTATCATCGGCAGGGCGTTAAGTTATCGTGTATAGAAGATATACATTTGAGGAAGTCAAAAGGAAAATCTTTAGTACCCTCGAGTATCAAATGACAGGAATGTCAGGCGTCGAACTGGCAAAGAAGACTGGTATCAATCGAATGACGATTACCAAGTATCTGAACCTTTTGTATTCGATTGGATTAATTAAAAAGAAAAAAATCGGGACAGTCAATATATGGTTTCTTGAATCTGGTTTAAGTTATCCAGGATCTTCAATCAACTATAACGAATTGCAGCAGAGATTTATGAACGCAATTTTGGCCGGCAGTGATGAATTATCGTCGAAATTGATCATTAATGCATTGAACTCAGGCGCAGATAAACTGAAGCTTCTGACAGATGTCTTCCTTCCAACAGTCAATACCGTTAGCGAACTTTACAGCAGAGGAAGACTCAACAGGGCAGAGCGAATTAATTTTCAAAGCGTCGTAGTAGAAATATTGGATTTCGTAAAATATAGTACCTACAGTGGAGAAAAGAGACCTAATATTTCTGCATTAATTGTCTGTGGCTCTGAAGATGCGATTATACATTCAAAGATTGTCGAACTGTCACTTCGTTTGGAGAATTGTGATACACGCTATATTGGTAACGTAGAAGGTGTACTTGATCCATTCTTTGATATCGATTTTCAGCGCTATGTAACTAGATTATGGGGAAGTAAAACTGGCGTCGTCATCTTATGTATTTGCTCATCCGTCGAGAGCTCCCTTCGTTTTTTATATTCAGCGGCCCATGTGCTTCGCAACAAGCTTGCTGCTCGCCTTATCTTGTGTTTGATGACCAAT
>JARBAV010000074.1 GCA_029237515.1 Nitrososphaerales archaeon | reverse complement strand
TTATACTTAAGACTAATCGGCTGGCAGGTACACTTGTCAAAGAATAGCAGAGGACCTGCTGATATTGTCGCAGTATTAGATTCTAATAAGAAACAAAGAAAGTGGGTTATACAGGTGAAATCATCAAGAAAGATACCGAGGATCAAAGGACGTGAAATCATTCGACTTATTGAAGCTGCGTCTGTTGCAGAAGGGGAACCAATAATTGCTACTCTGCATCCGACGACTGGAAATGACAATGGTCAATCGATAAGTTTCTCCAAAAACGCTAACTATGATTCGAAGTTAGTATCTAGGGATAGAGGGTTTGCGGTGAGTTTTTTTTATTTGCCTTATTGGAGCATGATTAAACCTGAGACCTATCTAACTAGGAAATGATACTCTTCAGCCAGAAAGTAATTCTGTTAGTATTTATATAATATCAAAGCCATTTTGCTCTCATTCCATGGATGGCAATCAAACTGAGAAAATTAAGAGAAGGGCAAATATGTTAATTAAAGAAACCAGCCCTTACCTTTTGCAGCATGCTTACAACCCCGTAAATTGGTATCCGTGGGGTAAGGACGCGCTTGAAAAGGCAAAATCCGAAGATAAACCAATTTTCTTGAGTATAGGCTATAGTTCGTGTCATTGGTGTCATGTTATGGCCCATGAGTCTTTTGAAGATGAGGAGATTGCAAGGATCATGAATGAAAATTTCGTAAACATTAAAGTTGACAGAGAAGAAAGAGCCGACCTTGACGATGTATACCAGCGCGTGTGTCAATTAGCTGCTGGTAATGGAGGATGGCCTCTTTCAGTCTTCTTGACTCCTGATCAGAAGCCGTTCTACATAGGAACCTACTTCCCTAAGAATTCTAAATATGGGATGCCTGGTTTCATGTCCATCCTTAGACAACTTGCTGACACATATGTTAACAATAGGAATGAAGTCCTTAGTGCTACCTCTGAATTTATGCATGCACTATCAGGAGCAGCTGAAGATATTTCTACGAATCGTCCTCTTGGGGCAGAACCTGAGCGCTCCATACTGGATGAAGCAGCCGTTAGCTTATTGCATTTTGGTGATTCCACTTATGGCGGTTTTGGACAAGCTCCCAAGTTTCCAAACCCATCCAATCTATTGTTTTTGCTAAGATATTATGAATTGTCGAAGATTTCTAAATTTAAGGACTTTGTAGTATTCACCGCTGATAAGATGATATCCGGAGGTATCCACGATCATCTTGGGGGAGGATTTGCAAGATATTCAACGGATCAAAAATGGCTAATACCTCACTTCGAAAAAATGCTTTATGACAATGCATTACTCATCCAACTTTTCTCTGAAATCTACCAAGTAACTCGGGATGAAAAGTATATTGAGGTATTGCATAAAAGTATTAGATATGTTCTAAGAGAATTGACCTCAAAGGAGGGCTGCTTTTATTCCGCTGAGGACGCTGATTCGGAAGGAGAGGAAGGTAAGTATTATTTATGGACGAAAAGAGAAATTTTAGATATTCTAAACAACGAGACCGAAGCTACCCTATTTTGTTTGTACTATGGTGTTACTGAAGGAGGGAATTTTGAGGGTAAAAATATTTTAAATAGCCAAAATAATCAAGCATTTCTTTCACAGAAATTTGACAAGCCTGTTCAGGATATCAATAACATTCTTAGAAGTTCTGAGGCAAGATTGTTCGAAGCAAGAACGCATCGGGTACGTCCAGGGAAAGACGACAAAGCGATCACTTCTTGGAATTCATTAATGATCTCTGCACTAGTAAAGGCCTATCGAGTTACGTCAGAAGAGACCTATTTGAATGCAGCAGTCAAGGCAACAGATTTTATAGAGTCCAGAATGTCGTCCCCAGATGGTAGACTTCGCAGGATTTTCAAAAACGATCAGCCTAAATTAAATGGCTATCTTGATGACTACGCTTTTTATGTGAATTCATTGATTGATCTGTTCGAAGTTCTTCCTATTCCTCGCTATATGGATTCCGCCCTTAGACACACAGATTTTATGATAGATCATTTCTGGGATAAGAGTAAGAATGATGGATTTTTCTTCACTTCGGATGACCATGAAGAACTAATAATCAGAACCAAAAATTATTACGATCTTGCCATTCCTAGCGGCAATTCCGTCGCAGCGATGAATTTAATTAGATTATATCATTTTTCTCAAAGGGATAATTACTTAAAAAAATCGGAAGATATTTTTAGGTCAGTTTCCTCTGTTGCCCGAGACAATCCGTTTGGTTTCGGACATTTCCTTATCTCATTATACATGTATGTGAAAAAGCCAATCGAATTTACGGTGGTACAAGGGCGAGAGCCAAAAGAGGACACCTTCCATAATATGCTGATGCTCCTAAATAGGGCGTATATTCCCAACGGTATATTTGCATACGTAAGGTCGAATTCAGACTTTAACCAACTAGAACAACAATTACCATTCTTTAAAGGAAAATTGGAACTCATAAGTCCACAACAGGATCATTCAACTCGAGCATATGTTTGCAAGAATTTTGTCTGTTCGCCTCCTATGTACACATTTCATGAATTGGAAAATCAGATTAATCCTAGTAATTTGCTTGGAGATTGAATAATTAAACCTGCATAACCATTTGAACAAATCAAATAGTGAACCAACTTCCGCTCTACTGGCAAGAATCTTGGTTATGTTGGCCAAACGTGGACATGAGGCCGAACTTAATCGCGATCAATTTTACATGGATTTGATCTTAGGGCATATACAGCCTCTCTCCCCTGAAATAATCGGCGCTCTGCGAGAAAATGGCTTTAGTTACAATTACCTTGACAGGGTAACATATACTGACACAACCGGTGCAATTAGGTATCGTTCACATTTTAGAAGGCCACACTAGTCATCCTAAGAGCTTGCACAATTGAACTCAAGGTTATAAGTAACTTTCCTTTGCTATCACATTATACATAGCCGCTGCCTCC
>JARBAV010000073.1 GCA_029237515.1 Nitrososphaerales archaeon | reverse complement strand
AGGCTACTTGTGTTATTGTAGTTTCTAACCGCATCCGAATACTCGGTTAGAGAAGTATCGGTGTTTTCATTTGTCCCACTTATTCCTAGTCCATCCGAAACATCAAGTAAATCGTATATATCCTGTGGTATTGCAGAAGGATCCACTGTTGATTCCACGGTGCCAGTGCCTGAATTAAATTGACGGTAAGAAGGGTTATAGTATTTCTCTATTCTACCCAAGACTAGAGGTTTAATTTTTAAGCCGGATACAGCTCTCCTTAATAGTTTTACGCCGTCCAAACCTCCCTCACGGAAATCTGCAAACGCTACAATTCCATTTCTTAACATCGAAACCGCCGTGTATCTCATGAATGCCTCTAGATGGATGGGATCAGTTTTGGAAAGGACCTTGCGTTTTATGCCTACAATTGGATCAACAGTCGATGACAAGTCAGGATCTAATGTAATGTCTTTTGCAATAGAATCTCCAATGTGTGTGTGTGCGTTTATGAACCCCGGAAGTAGCAATAGACCTTCTGCATCAAAAACTGATGATTCACTATCTCTGGGGCTAAGATCCCTATCAGTCCCAATCCTAGTAATGATACCATCGTCAGAGATCTGGATGACTCCTCTTTCAACAAATACAAGATCAGGTCCTCTCAGAAAACTTGCGTTCTTTATGAAAACAGGCATTATATTTCATAAATTGAAACGTTTGTTCCATTATCTCTTAATTCTCTAATTTTATCAAGAGCCTTTGTTGCATTCATAGCAGCTTCTCTCCCCGTTTTTCCTTTTCCTATTCCGCAATTTAGAGGAATTCGTGTATCTTCTGTAATCCCAAGCAGCATATTTTCTACCTCTTCTTTAAGTATATTGCTTGCTACTACCATGAAATTATCCCCACCAAGGTAAAAAGTAAGGCATTCTTTTTTCACAAATTTATCAACTAAACGTGAATAAATGCCGAAAATCATGGATGTTACTTGATAGGGAGACATTTTCAAGTTCAGTTTACTTAGTCCACTAACATCGATATGCATTATTCGAATATCGGCCTTATGATTCCCTAATTGATTTACATTCAAGTCATGTCCAAAGATTTCTCGAGACGCGATTTGGATTCCATTTTTTCGAGCTTCAAAAGCGCTTCTGTCCGCCTGAGTAGGAGTGTCACCGTAGCCCAATGCCATCGAAAATCCCAGCTGTGGATACAATTCGCTAAGTTCTCTTTGAATATCTACTAGTTCTGATAATAACAATCCATTGGTGATAGCAAAGTATTCATCAAATCTGTTAGGGTAGACAATGCAATGTTTTTCAGAAAATAATCGCTGGATATCGAAATAGATCCTTGCTTGAAGCATTTGTAGTGTCGATTCTCGATCGCTACCGAGGGTTAGAGTCCATGGACCATATCTGTCTATCTTGATAATGGTTAAATGCATAGCTAACTACACTATCACTTTTGAAGAAGTACTCAAACCAGATCTTTGCGTTCTTAATTTTTTTAAGCGTCGTGTCATGCTGACAGCCGCAACTACTGTCCTTGAGGAAATAATCTCAACTCGATCTCTGGCTTGTTGGAAAGTCATATCTGGTCCACTGATGCCAAGTATGACAGGTTTACGATACTTTAAAGAAAGATCGATGAAGCTCTTGGCTACACTATTAGCAATTAACTCGTCGTGTTTTGTTTCTCCTTTGACAATTGCCCCGAGTGTAATTACTGCGTCAACATCCCTTCGTTTCAATAACTCGCTAATGATCAGAGGCATGTCATAACAACCAGGGACATAACACAAATAAGTCAATGTGACATTGTTTTGCTTGTAAATGTTTTCTTTTGCAAGATCAGACATTTTATAAGTGATTTCTTTATTAAATTCCGATACAACTATGGCTATCCTGATCTTGTTCAAAGAATTTCATTATACCGCCTTGGCATAATTTGTCAGTTGGCTGCCTTCGAGTATAAGGATGTTATTCTCTCTAGCATACTTTCGAGCCCCGTCAATAGTCAATGCACGATGTGTATCTATGTCAAGCATCTCGCATACGACAACTGAGTGAGTAAGGCCTGAGACTTGGGCCAAATACATACAAAGTTCAGTATGACCTATTCTGTTATTAAGTAGTCCCTTCGACGCAATCAGGATTGGAACATGACCTGGAGCCCTGAAAGAATTGGAGAACATTTCAGGCCCATCTGAATTAATGTTTCTACACACCTCTGCGATTTTATTTATCGTTAATGCCCTATCGTAATCTGTAACGCCTGTATACGTATCACGGTGATTCACGGAAATAGAAAAAGCAGATCGATCACCATATGGGGCCCTGCTGAAAGCAAGCTTCGAAAGCTTGGGAGCAGTAATAGCCATATGTTCCAAGATGTCATGCATGTACATCAAGCCCAGTCTTGATGCAGCTTCGTGACTGATCGCAGTACAAATCAAACCACCAGCTTGTCTTCGCAATATGCCAACGTGCATTGGGGTTACGAACTCCGACGCGATCACCATATCAACCTCGTTCTCTCTCCCTTTGTCGTCATGAATAAGTACAAATTTGCCAGCTGAGAATGCGACTATTGCATCTTCAAGTGAATACAATCGAATATTAGTCGACATCAATTTGT
>JARBAV010000072.1 GCA_029237515.1 Nitrososphaerales archaeon | reverse complement strand
TAAATCTCTAGATTAACTCTACTCGCTTGAAATGCCAGTAAGATTTGGGGGAAAGAACTCTTTACCTGTAGCCATTGTAACCCTTGTTATCCACTCGCAATTTATCCCCACTTTGTTATGGTGCTTTACAACTGCCTCCTCATCAGGAGCGTCCAGTAGGCAGAAGCAAACGTTTGCATCATGATTATAGAAAAGGTTAACATGGCTGACACCGAATTCATCTTTGGGGGAATGCACCAATTCCTTAAGTTGGTTCTCCTTAAAGGGTACGTTATGAACGTCTAAATAGATAGGCACTTCAAATTACTAACTCTACATTGAGTTATAAGTGCTTTCTTGCCAGACAATACACATAAGATCGTGAGATTATTATCAATGAAACCTCAAGTTCAAGGTTGTCTGAGATCCATCTATTTTCAGTATGCATTCTGATAAGCATTTATATCATTAAGATGAGGTATTGAAGTCAAGGTTTATTGTCTTTGCCTTCCACTGATCCAGACATTGTTCCTGAAGATTTGGTCAATGGTAGTAATTTTACTGACGTAGCAGGAGCGATTTCTAGAATTGTTTCATCAGCGGTAAGAAGCTATAATTGCATTTTCGATGATGGTTGGTTAACGGTGCTACTTGATAGCTCACTTCTTTGGAACGAGCAAGTTCAACTGAAGTTTAGGCATGTCACTTCTCGCTTTATAACGAGAATTAGTCCTGAAAATCTAGAGTACTGCACACGGTTAATGAAATACGTAGAATTAAGGCACATCGATAACGTCTCCGGCTATCTTGGAATAAAAGACCTCGAAGAGCAATTTATCTACGTCTCAACGGGGCTCGGTAACATCGCTGTTGAATCAACTAAACTAATCAATCCAGAATCTGATTTGATTCTCTCAACTAACCAATCGTTCATCCAGATGCAGAGCTACTTTTTTGAGAGAGTTTGGAGTGTAGCAACTCCTGCAATGCAAAAGATCGCAGAAATTGAAAGAGGCGTATCTAAACATAATATGCTGAAGGAGCTTATGAATAATCCATTAGAGATCCGTGATGCGGTGACGGAAATTATCGAGTCGTCAAGAAGTGAAATTTTGGTTGTGTTCCCAGATGCAAATACGTTTTGGTGCGCGGAAGACGGAGGGGTCATTGCATTGCTGGGAAATAAGATCAAACATAACGTCGTAGTAAGGACGATAGTGCATATCGACAAAAGTGATGGTGAGGTCGAACTCATAAAAGAAAGGATTAGGCATGCTCTGAGAAGCGAAAGTAACGACCTTTACGCCAACATATCTTTCTTGACTAGGGAGTTGAGAGATAGAACTATGTTCTTTATTGTAGACCAAGTTACCCTACTTTCAGTAGATATTGTCGATAGTACTAAAAAGATGCTTACAGAGATAATCGGAAATGCTACGTTCTCCAATAACGAAACGAGGGTTTCTGCTACAATTTCTGTGTTTGATACTCTATGGATCCGGGCAGAACTTGAAAAGCAGAGTCATGCTAAGCAAGCCTATTTTAATATCTTTAAAGGATTTAAATTACGACAAGAAGAATACAGGCGAAAATGGCTCTTTGAGGAAAAAGGAGCAAGAAAAACTAACTAGTTATGATATGAAGTTTTAGCGCTATCATGAAATCTCAAATGAACTGATGGATATTCTCTTGCTCTTAGATAACTCAGCTCTCAGCCTAGGGTAAACGTTTAGTATGCAAACAATATGCAAGCAAAATGTTAATTTGCGTATCGACTACTGTCATACCTTTCACACGATGAATACACATACACAAAAAAAATTATCTTATGGTAAAAAATTTAGTATCACTTAGTCTGATCTTAAATAAGTATAGATCTAGGATATAAGAAATTCAATGATCTCTAAAGCACCAGGAATTAAAAACCGAAGCACATATGTTTGTCCCCGCTGCAGTTCTAAAGTACTAAGTATCTCGAATCATCCAGTCAAACGTAACATGGTGATTGAAACTGCGAATTGTCCTCAATGCAATCTGGTCTGGCAAGATCAATGGATCCTTCCAGTATTTCCCATCTCTAAAAAGTAGAGCCGTAACAAGACTTTTTTTGAGTATATATATGGATGCGTGTTCTTGATCAGGCTCACAGTTTTGGTAAGTCTTACGACGACTTGGCACAATTATTTCATTTGATAAGATTCTAATTGCAAGAGCTACGCAACAGGTGACTCTCCCTTGCTCAAAGCTTGCCTTACAATCCTTGAATCATAGTCTGTCGAAGCCAAGTATGAGACAATTCCTTCAGGCAAGAGGGGTGATATTTCTGATTAAAACCCTAGCTGAGATATTAGGATCGATTCGGAGTAATTAACAATGGTGTATATAAATCATTATTAACTTCTGCGGGCCATCAATTTAGGGTGGTAAAAATAAGAGACCTGAATTCCAACATATCCTTGAGCACAACAGATTCCTCTCAAAAATTTAATAGAATAAATCAATCTATTTCTTCAAAAGATCTATTTAATTCCGAATCTTTTAGAGACCCGAGATCAACTGAGCCAAATCAAGCTGTTCTGTCTAATTCATCCTCATCTAATAAGACAACTACACAAAATACAAAGTCTTTCGAGGTAGGGTATGAATTGGATAATGTTACCAAGCATATTCTAGTAATAGATGATGATCTAGACACTGCAATCACAATTAGGAGCTGCCTTGAGAGCTACTTAAAGAAGGATGCTCATGGGTCACAATTTCAGGCTATGGTGGTAACTATGTACTCAAATCCAGTAACTGCCCTAGTAGAATTCAAACCATATTACTACGATCTCGTACTCGTCGATATTAACATGCCTACTGTAAATGGTTATGAACTGGTTGAAAAAATAATAAAACTTGATCTGAACATTAAGGTTTGTTTTATGTCATCTGGGGAATTGAACTACGAAGCCATACGTGAAATCCACCATCCTGTCAAGAGTTTCGGCTGTTTTATTAAAAAACCGGCAACAAGAGACTATCTGATAAAGCGTGTGATTGATGAATTGTACTAGAGAGATAACTCGAAGCTGAACCTGAAAACAGCCACGGATGATTTGCATTGCTTAATCGAAGGGTACAATTATCTTTATAAATTCATAAATGGATTTTCTTACAACAAATAAATGTTATCTGGAGAACCAATATCGAAATGATAATAAGGGTATTATCGAAGATCTTTGAATAGACGGACAGACATTTTCTGGGATACCCGAAGCTTAATCTTGAGATTTTAGGTAGGGCTCAGCAAATCTTAGAGGCCAGAAATCTTCACATGGGGCTACTTTCCGATCTCAGGCAATTCGACGAGTTCGTATCGGCAGCAAAAAACAACTAGATTGTTTACAACCTATTGATGGAGCACCGGAGAGTGCTCCACAACCAGATTGATATCCTGATTAAAGGGAGAGAAAAGTTTAGCTGGGTCAATACTTTGCGACGTCACAACCGATACGCATGGCGTCATCTTGCGTAATGCATTAGTAAGTATCTATATTAACAGAACTATTTTTATAATCCAGTAGCTAACAATGAATATGGCAAAAACGCTAGCATTCTTAGCATTGGTT
>JARBAV010000071.1 GCA_029237515.1 Nitrososphaerales archaeon | reverse complement strand
CCAAATGACACATAGAACTCCTTTGCTGGTTCCTCGTTCTGTGGGTGAACTACAATCACGCCATACATTCCGTTGGCAATGTGTTCCCAGACGCCATTAAGAGCATCTGCAGCACAATGATACATGAATGCTCCTCCGTTAACTCCCAGAAGACTCCAGGTATGTGATTGGCCTGGTTCGACAGGTCCAGAGTTGACATGAGTATCCCCTATTCCAGCATGAAGGTCAATACTATGGATAAGTTTACCATCATTTTGAAGAGTAATGGTAAGATTATCTCCTTGGTCTATTGCAATAGCTGGCCCGGGGATAGTTCCATTAAAGGTATATGCGTTGTATTCGATTCCTCCAGGATGCAACGCATTATCGGGTGCTACTTGCACAACAGTTTCGTTTGTAACGAGTGTCACATGCTTATTTACACCGCTTGGTGTGAATTCTACATTCATAGCTTTTGCAGATTGCGAACTTCCCACAAGAAGGGGATAAAAAACGAATCCGGCAACCAGAATGCTAGCAAAAATTCCGGCTAGAATTGTCTGCTTCATTTTCATTCTTATTGTATTTTGATATATAAAAGTATTACCGCAAGTTCCTTTCATTTGGGATTCTGTTAAAGTGTTCCGCGGAGGGCCGTATAATCGTAGGACCAATTTAATTTTACACTAGTTCAAATCAGAAGAATTATAGCAACAGGCAACACTTTTGGTGAAGCGGATTAGATAAAAGCTATGGATTGGTATGAATTAGATGTACTTATTATATGTAATGATAATAAAATCGGATCTGTAGTCTTGTCTGTTAATACCGAGGATAAAGTGAAGCATCCAATGGAATCGGAAGCAGAGATGATTGTGATGATGTTACCATCTGACGCCAATCCTAAAGGTAATGTCTTTGGAGGAGTGATACTCAAACATGTGGACCTAATTGCCGGCTTGGTAGCCAAAAGACACTCAGGTAGGGCAAATGTCGTCACTGCAAGTATTGACAGAATGGTATTCCTGAAACCGGTCTTTATAGGAAATGCACTCATAATCTCAGCTAAAATAACATATGTTCGCAGGTCCTCCATGGAAATCGAGGTAAATGTAGAGGCAGAAGACTTGGACGACAATACAAAAGTGCATGCTGCCACTGCGTTTGTAACTATGGTAGCATTGGACAAATATGGGAAGCCTACAAAGGTTCCCCAATTAATTTTGGAGAATGAAGATGACAAAAAGAAGTATAGCGAAGGAGAGTTGCGGATGAAATCCAGACTTAAGGATGCAGGAAAGATATAACAGAGAAGCGATATTCGGTATCAGTCTATTTTGACTGATATTATCTGTACGAAGAACATTGAATTACACTTGTTTTGAAGTACCAATAATTCGAGAATTCAAAGCGAAGATGTCTTAGGTTTCTACCACTTGGAAACCTTGATAACTTCAAATGCTTCAGCGTATTTTGCATTCATTTGATACCCCCTGTACGAACATCGTCCTACTAGAGAATCTATCCATAAAGGTCCACATCTGATTTTTTGAGAATCAAAACAGTCCAGTGCATTTCTTTTGATTTCTAAGGTGTCAGTGACGTCCACATAGAGTTGAGGTCTAAATGCGTGTTCACTGATACCCCCTGGAATAGTGGTTTCGTACATAAATACATCGTTATAGTCACGAGCTGCAGCTACAACGGCTCTCGTTAAAGATTGATGGTCCTGATGTGTGTCACCGATCCATTGAGTAAATATAGCCTCAGGATTTAGTTCTTGGATCATTTTACTAATTTGAGTAACAAACTTTCTGTTGAACACAATTTCTTCAGGACTAAGATCGAGAAATTCTGGCGTTTTGCAACCCATTACTTTTGCGGACATAATAGATTCCTGTTTGCGCTCCTCTTTAGTATCTGTCTTCACGAAGTTTGGAAGAGTAGCAATAACTAGTCTCACATCATATCCCATTCCAGCCAATTTAGTCACTGTTCCTCCCATCCCGATTTCTATATCATCAGGGTGCGCCCCAAATGCGATCATTGTTCGATTTTTTGTTATCTCAAACCACCTAGTGTACCATGATTTTTTGTGTACCTTGCAGAAAACTCAAAGGTGCAAAAAATAGCCGAACTCCTCTTAATATACGTTTACCTAACACAATTTGACTTTTGTCCCCTTAAGTAAAAGAAAACTAATCTCCGGTTTCGGACGGTTTCAGAATTTACTTATAAAGAGATTTTATATATTAACGGCATCGTCAAT
>JARBAV010000009.1 GCA_029237515.1 Nitrososphaerales archaeon | reverse complement strand
TGGAAGTATACAGGAATTCTAGAGTCTACAAAAATCTACGAACCCCTTATTATTTGATTTCTGTAAGAATAAGTATGAAGCGGTCGGTGGCTGCAGCTATAGTTGGTACAGTATTTGTACTTATGCTTCTTCCTAGTAATATTCAATTGCAAACATCTAATGCTTCCTCTTTGAAAATCGTTCCAAGTGATATCCGAGTATCCAGTCTGCAATAGATGCAGCCAGCCCAGGTGATACGATAAAGGTGCTCCCGGGTACATACAATGAACAACTCACCATTAGCAAGAGTCTGACTCTGGTCGGAACAGGTTCCGAAATCACGATCATCAAGGCACCAGCAAACCTACCTAATACCAACACAAATGGAGATCCATACATTGTAGATCTTAAAAATGGAGCCACGGTCAATATAAAGGGACTTACCGTAAGTGGCCCCAGTCTTGCGTCATGTCCTCAGAACCTAATCGGAATAAGCGTTATGTCAGGTGCAACTCTCAACCTAAACTTCGCTTCCATCAAAGATTGTACATACAAAGGGATTTTTGCAGCGGGGCATGCTATTGTAAAATGGACAACTGTTACAGACTATCGTGACCACGGAATTTTTGGCTTTGGCGAGGATTCAACAATAAAGGTTTCATACAGTAGCACTGTTGCCGCTCAGAATTCGGAGATTCCTGGCCAGATCGGAGTCTTACTTGAGGGTGGGCGAATGGTATCATAGATCATAACATGGTATCACTAAATTCGGTAGCAGGGGCTGTTGCAAAGTTGACCACAACACCTTAACAAACAATCGTTTCTTTGGCATTGTCATAACCGATAGTGAACATATCATATCAAAACTAACGGTGTCAATGGATGATATATTATGTTTAAATATACTAGATAGGTGATTGTAGTTCGGGAACTTGTGCTCGAATATTGTGTTTCTTAACTATTATCTACTATTTTGGAATCAAACCAGATCAGAGTGGAGAGATGGGCATGATCTTTAGTAGCAGGAATATTGAGTCCGTCCTATTTGATCTTGATTTAGAATATACTACCAATGTTGATGTCTCGTCTGGCATAGTTGGGTAGAATTGAACATCGCCAGTAAAGACTTGTTATACTATGGGGCAGCTATTTGTACTGGTATAGCTGGAATTTTGCATCTGATTCTTGTACCAAATGCTATCGATTCTAATATCAATAATGCTACTCTCTTTCTTGTAGGAGGCATAACACAGATCTTTTGGGTACTGCCGATGATAAAAAGATGGGGTAGAATTTGGTATGTTGTTGGAATCGCGGGCACAGTTATACTGATCGGTTTATGGGTGATTACTAGGATTCCTGACAATCCAATAACAGGTAGAGGTGGGCCAATAAGCGAAAGGGCTATCGCAGTAGAAATATTTCAGATTGCCTATGTTGCAATAACTGCATTAATTATTGCAAAGGAAAGAATCAGAAAGCCGTCATCGATTGAAGAGAAGAGTTAATTTCGAATTCGATCAATTTCTATAACAGCTGGATATAAATGGCAATTATCCCTAAATGTAGTAAAATAGCATTCATTCTCACTATCTCGCGAGACGGCTTGGTTGCGTTAAAAATTTCCTGAAAATGTATATAATGTAATCTAGTTCGAAGATAGAACTGTCAGTTTTTTAACATGTGGGAAATTATGTCCCTTTCATCAATCTTCTATTACATGATAAATAATTAACCGCCGAATTTAAGTCTGAATGAATGTCATACGCCGTTTGAGCTTTGCTGATAAATATTGTTCTAAGCATGCGCCGGATACTTTCATTTTTTAGATACTAAAAAATAGAAGAGAGTTATATAATTCATAAATCTTTTCCTTGACAAAGACATTCATGCTTTTTACCAACAAGATTATAGTTAGTCTTTGTAGTGGTCTCTGTCTTGGTATACTAGTCTCATTCATATTGTCAACCACCCACGTAATGGGACAGTCTACATCATTCACTTACTATACTAAATGGGGATCGCTGGGTGAAGCTGACGGACAATTCGATGGACAAAACGACGTAGATTTCTACAATGGAAAAGTATACGTTGCAGATTATGCTAATCACAGAATTCAGATTTTTGATCCTGAAGGCAACTTTATTACAAAGTTCGGCGAGGGCGGCGAGGGTGTTGGGCAATTTCACAAGGCATCTGCAATGTCTATAGATTCAGAAGGAAATATCTATGTCGCCGATCAATTCAATTATAGAGTTCAAAAGTTTACAAATGATGGCAAGTTCATCAAGGCGTGGGGAACTGAAGGTTCAGCTGATGGCCAATTTTTGCATCCTCATGTGCCTGCAAATGATGCAGATGGAAAGTTATTTGTAACCGATAGAGACTTGGCAAATGTTCAAGTATTTGATGACAATGGGACGTTCATCATGAAGTGGGGTAGCGAAGGCGAAGCTGATGGGCAACTATCAAAGCCAGAAAGTTCCATAGTCGATTCCATGGGAAATGTATATGTCGCAGATTATGGTAACGACAGAATTCAGAAGTTCACAAATGATGGGAAATTCATCAAAGCTTGGGGAAGTAAGGGAGCAGCTGATGGGCAATTCCATGGACCCTCTGGTCTTTCAATAGATGCAAATGACAATATCTATGTGACTGATAAAAATAATAACAGAATACAGATATTTACAAATGACGGGCAATTCATTGCTAAGTTTGGGCAAGTGGGTGCTGGTGATGGCCAACTAAGGGGTCCTGAAGGTGTGGGTGTCGACAAGGAATCTGGAACAGTGTATGTTGCAGATACTGGCAATACTCGTATTCAGGTTTTTAAACCTCTGTGATAGAAATGGAGAATACAAATTCTATTCTCTTAAGGTAATAGAAACAATTGGGGGTCAATTAATGCCAGGATAATCTATCTGTTCAAGGGTTCAAGATGATAATGAATACAACCAAAAAATGAGATAGGTTATTAGTCAAACTGTGCCATGGTTGATTCATTGAGTATGTTTCATTAATTTGGCGGCACTGAAGTCATTAGTGTAACTGTTGACTTTGAATATCTTCTGAAAAAAGATTAAACAACTGTAACATATTTGAGAGTCTATGTAAAACCCGTTACAAACCAAGTACTTGAAATTCTCCAAGTATTAGGTTAGGGATTTCTGATTACTTGTACTATACT
>JARBAV010000070.1 GCA_029237515.1 Nitrososphaerales archaeon | reverse complement strand
GTCCTAGTATATAACGCACAGACAATCATAATGAACGTATTAATAGTTGATGACGACCCCGATATCACCAAACTATATATGACTGCGTTAGAGGGAGAAGGACTAAAGATAGACACATATAATGACCCTAGAAAAGCTTTATCAAATTTCAAACCAAATCATTACGATATTGCGTTAATAGATGTAAGGATGCCAGATATTAATGGTTTTGATCTTTATAAAGAAATAAAGAAGTTAGATTCTCACATGAAAGTCTGTTTCATTACAGGATATGAGGTAAACTACATGGCATTACAAGAAATATTCCCCGACATGACTCAAGAAAGTTATATTTCGAAACCAACTGCCTTAAGTGATTTAAAGAAACATATACTTCATTTATTGCAAAAATCAAAATTGCCATAATCATTCGCTAGTCACTAAATGATGTTGACCAAGGAAAAACTGAACTAGTAATAGCACATGTGGCAATCGAACAAATTTTCGATTCAAAGATGTTATCTTTAAGAAAGCTGTGGGTTAAATTACAAAATCACTAAAATGATCAAGATAATATGTAAAAATCAATTAGTTAGAATGACTTCAGTTTATGGAATTAATTTGAAAACTGATTTTTCATAAGATAATGCCTCAAAGTTAAGATTCAATTCCCTAGCGTATTGGTAAGATCTTATTATTTCTTCTTCAGTAGGCGATCTTGAAATTTCATTGTAACGTTCCCGATATTTTGACGAGCTAGGGTCGCATAGATTATCTGGATAATACTGATCCATAATATTGACTGGAACCTCAGGCATATTCAAAGCGATCCAGTCTAGGACCGGTTTGGTGCAACATTCAACATGATTTGGCATTATCAAATGGCGGATGACAAGATCTTCGCCCCATCCATGAATCTGTTTGAGATTGTTAGTTACAGTGTCCCAGTACCAAGGAGTTCTAGACAGGTCTAAAGCACATTTGCCGGGCCCGAATTTAAAGTCTGGAAGCCATACATCCATAAGTGAACGAAGGATATGCAGCGTCTCATTACTCATAAAGAAGTTTGAGTTCCAAAGCTGCGGGCTATTGAAAAGTCGTCTTTGATAGAACGCAGATTCTGAATTCTTCAGTGTAGTATTATATCGATTAACGTAGTTATCAGCCTTAATGGATTCAATATATTCATATTGCTTCATTTTGTTTATAGCAGACATCTGCAGGGAATCAAGCATACCTATTGCTTCCACAATGGTATGCAAATGTATGGTTGGATCACCACCAACCCAGTTTGTGTTATGACACCCTTCCATCCTAAGCTGCCAAATCATCAGTGCTAGTAGATATGGTGTTATGGGAATGCCATTATCCTTGTCTGTACTAATATCGCCATTTTGACAAAATGAGCATCTCATATTGCAACTTGTAAAGAAAATTGTGCCCGATCCCATGGTGCCCCTGAATACAATCTCTTCTCCGCAATGATGAAAATAGCTACTTACTTTAGAAGTAGATTCTAACTGACAAGTTCCCTGTTTTTTTGCTTCTCCAGATGCAGATCCAGCTGATTGAACAGATCGATTAATCTGACAGTTCCAACGACAGAAATTGCAATGTTTCAACATGCGCTTGGTAAGCTCGATATTCAGATCCATAAGGGATGTTTTCCCACTATCCAAATTGCATGTTACATCGTATTTTTCCGACCTTACTTTTTTCCAGGTTTCCAGAAAAATCTCAGTAAGGTTTCTATGTTCTTCCCACAGCCTTTCTTCAGTTGCAGCAGTTAAATCTGTAATGTTACAAAGTATAGATTTAGAAATGAGGTACTTTGCTGGCATACGATTTGTTGATACGGCTAAATACCATGACAGATCATTGCCATCGTCCTTAAGCTGTTTCCAAATATTTAATGATTTAAACTTACTACTTTCCTTTTTAAGTACGGAAAACGGCGATAACATAGTCAGTACTATCTATATTTTTTCTGATATTTAAGTTCCATACTATGTAGCTAGGGAGTTTAATTTCTCATCTACTTTCATGAATTGCATTAAGTCAAACATCACAAATGCATAAATTCAGGTTCTTTGGTTTGCGTATCAAATATCGCAGCAGTCGCACCATATCCAAAAAACCAACCATTTGCGGTTCCAGGATTAAGAAACAAAGTTTTTCCAAATTTTTTATTTTGAGCTCTGTGAGTATGACCACAAACAACCACGTCATATTTGCCACATTGTATTAATGATTCTTTTCTTCTTGAGTCAGTTCCATGATATACTGCAAATATCAAATTATCCTGCTCTATCTCGCAGAATTCACTATTAAGTTGTCCTCCTATCCTATCAAAAGCGTCAGTTAATTCATGTATCTGCAAATCGTTGTTCCCTAGCACTCCGATTAGTCTCATCCCATCAAAAGCTTCTACCGTTCCTGGGCTTACTATATCTCCAGCATGAATTACAACTCTGACTTGTATATCATTGAATGATATGATAGCCTTTTGGATATTTTGGATATTGTCGTGGGTATCTGATATCAATCCAATTTTCATTGCATGTACTAGCATTGACTTGAAATTCCTTCATTTGTAGCTTTTGGAATCTGGTCAAGATAGTTGTCATAAAGCTTCTTCGTATTTGAATCCAGCTAATCCAGCTCATAGTTATTATCCTCCGATACTCTAGCCTTCCATGTTCTGATAAAGGAGGGATTAGCACCACACTAAAAGCAAAGGCTAGATTGGCTACTAAATTAAATAAATTTAAGTTATGAAAAAGATGGAGTGACGTCTCTTTATATCTACTTTATTGTTTTTTCCATATACATAATTCTGCTCTATCTACCGATACAAAGGCCGCTTGGATTACTTGCTCCACAGTTATTTTCAGCGAATTTGTTGAAGTT
>JARBAV010000008.1 GCA_029237515.1 Nitrososphaerales archaeon | reverse complement strand
AGTAATCTGTAGACGGAGTTGGATAAATGTGGGCTAGCAGATTTTCGTACTTTATGTCCACGACTACAGAAGTTTGACCGTATTTTAACCACAGTTCAGGCATACTACATCATCGCCATTTGATAGGTCGAATCCGAACCTGAATCAGGTAAAATATTTTTGGCAAAAGGAATAACGCTTTCACTTGACAATCCATATTTTTGAAGCGACAAAGATTCAACATACAACACTAAGTAATGCATCAAAAATACTGATCTACGCAATGGTCTAACCTTTTCACCGATCATGTTCAATTCTAAAATTTCACCGTCATTGCTAACATACATAAAAAGTCTGGCTAGGAATGGATATAATAAGGTGCACCGCTCTGTCAAGAATTAGTTCAGTCAAATTAATATGAACTAAAAGTTACATTGCAACATATTGATTCCCAGAGGAGCCTTACAACTGGTGATCAAAAAAATCAGACAAATGAAATCTTCGTGGTAGAATGTTTTTAGATATCTAGTGGGCATCAATTCATAATAAATGCATCTATAATTTCGAGACTAATTTGACATAGTTCAACTTTGTTGTCATATGCCTACGTATCTTATAGAGTACTCACCCTTCGTAGATCATTAGGTTCTTCTCTTCCAAGAGATTATGAAGATTATGCACTGCTCTGTATACTTCAGTTTCTTTCTTTGCTCCTGTGCAAACTAATTTTCCAGAAGCGAATAATAAGATCACTGTCTTAGGATCTAACATTCGATGAATGAGTCCTGGAAATTGTTCAGGCTCATACATACTTCTAGGGAGCACCCTAGCCGCTAATTCGAGATGAATTTTTCCACCCAAACTTGCTGAAGCAACAATATTTTGTATTTCGATAAACGGTTCATGCTCTATAGAAATGCCTCCTTTTTTCAGTTTTTGGACTACGTTTTTAACAGCTTTAATGGCTTGGTCCTCAGATTTAGCTCCTGTGCACACCATCTTTCCTGAACTAAAAATCAGAGTGGCAGTCTTTGGTGATTTGAGTCTAAAAACCAACCCTGGGAACTGATCTGGATGATATTCCACGTCTGGAAAAATCTGGGTAATCAAATTGAGATTCACTGTTTGGCTAACTGTGGCTGACGCTACTACATTCTCTATGCTAACTATTGGTTTAGTCTGAGGCATACCCCTATTCAGCCTTTATAAAGGAGAACTATATATACTGTTTACATTGACGTTTCATCAAATTTTAGTGAATAATGACTTAATTGGGATGCCCGAATATCGGATATAAGGTGAAGCAATAATTATGTACCATGGTTTGTGGATTGAAGGTAAATTAATCAACAGACCTATTGTGACCATGGGAAGGTCTCTATTCGAGAAGTAGTCGGTTGCGACTGATCACCCAATTGGCGAATATATTATCCCATTTTGTAAAATGGACCCATGTAGAATCAGTCGTAATAACAATGGTCTATATGATTTTAAAGATCAGTAGATAAGACTCGAACTCAATTTGAGTATCCTTTTCCTAGATAGATAGTATGGTTTGTTTATTTTTAATTTTTCTGCCAAAATAAGGCCAAGTATTTGAATAATGAATATAGAAAATAGAATTTTTTCATATGGGGATTGGCCTACCTCTGGTTGAAAATGAAATGATAGGGCATGGGTCTTCTTTAATTTGCTATGAAAATTTGCTGACATTGAGTTTTTAGACCTTTCGTTGTCGAGAACGAATACACAGTCTGGTTTTTTCAAGCTGAATATAGGTGCATGATAGTAATCATCAAGTAAATATCCAAACGACCTAAATCCAAAAAGTTCATGCATTTTGAGCGCCCCGTAATTCGCAAGTGGATACGACATACCGTTTCCAATAAATAGGATCGACTGGAATCTTGTCGGCAAATTCTGACCACACAAATTGACTTGTTCATAGGCATTTTTGAATATCTTGCCCGCAATATTCAAGTTGATGCTAATCCCTATCAAAGCCATACAGCAAATTACCGTTGCGGTGAACTCCAAAATACCAGTGTTAAAAAACCGTGGGTTATGTAAGTAATTCAGATGGAGAGTTTCATTACAGACCTCCGCTAAAGGACTTTTATACAGGACAGTAATAGCTGTAGTTTTGATCCCAAATTTACGCGCTATACGAGCAGCTTCGATGTTTGAACGCGTTCTACCAGAAGCTGAGATAAAGAAAATTTCATGGTCCAAAAGAACCTGTGGACAATTAAGTATATCTGAAGGGTGATAAGCAATCATTCTGTGGTTGGATAAATATTCCATTAGAAGAGCACAGGCATAAGAGTCACCTGAACCAACAAAAATGCCGCTCTTAGTACCGATGGATCTAGGAGGCCGGAGTCCTTGGAGATATTTTGTTTGCGAGTTTACGTCTCTCCTATATCGGCTAACCCACCCGGGCATGGTCAAACTTAGTCACTGAGTTCAGTTGATTAATAGTTTCCTTACTAATTGGGCCCTTAGGTAAATTGTTGTATTGGCATTCTAATACTCTTCTTCAAATTCTTCCTCGCCTTCTTCTTCAATATCCTCGATGTCTTCATCGAGCTCTTCTCTCTCTTCCGCGCTCTTATATGGAAGGTCAGTCTCACCAGCTGTGCCACAGACAGGACATTTGAATTCGATTGTTTGACCTTCCAAGTCTAGCAGGAAATCCTTTGAGAAAACTTGATCGCATTTAGAACAAACCAAAGTAGTTTGGATGTTATCCTGACTGAATTTGTGAGATTGGACTCGAAAAATAGTGCCTGCCATTCTTCTTACCTATAGAAAATACTCTTTTTTATAAGCCTTTGTGATAATTAAAAAACTTAGTATTCTTTCATTTTTAGAAAGATCTTAAGCCTGGTTTCGAATTGGAAATGAGTGCGAGAATATTTTCTCGAAGTTCCTTTTGCTCCATCAGACCTCGATGTGCCATCGTGACAACAATGCTGTGATTTCTAACTCCTCTCATTTTCATGCACAAGTGCTCACCCTCGGCTATTACCACGACTCCTCTGACACCCATTTTAGTTATTTCGTCAGCTATCTGCTTTGTTAATCTCTCCTGTATTTGCATCCTACGAGAATATTTTTCTACTAGTCTGGTTAGTTTAGATATTCCAAATACCTTGCCTTCGGGTAAATATGCTATGTGAATTTTGCCATAAAAGGGGAGCATATGATGTTCACACATACTGTAAAATTGGATATCTTTAGCTATTATAGCATCGGTTTCCTCAGAGAAACTCACATTGAGTCCGGAACTCATTGTGTAGCCGCCAAATATCTCCTCAAATGCTTCTGCCATCCTCCTTGGCGTTCCAATCAGGCCTTCTCTGTCGGGATTTTCACCCAATTCTATCAACAGTTTTCTCAGAATCTTTTCAATTTTCTTTTTGTTTAGGGTTCTACCCTTTTCCTTTTCCTGTAACAATATCTTACTATAGGACTCCATCACCAGTACACATTTGTTCAGATATTATTCTTACTCTCTTCACGAAGTATTGCAACCTCCAAAACAACGAGAAATCACAAGCTAATAAATACTGGCTCACGAAGCATACATTGTCCTATCTAGAATATTTGCTTCTTTAAAACTTGATTTTCGGTTGACGCATGATTCGCAAGTGCCACAGTGTACTGGTTCATTTATATTATTTCGGGATCCGTCCGAATAACAACTCCAAGTATCGAAGATCTTATTTCCTAGAAGATCGTACCCAATTTTTACCAGCTCACTCTTGTGGATATTCTCTTTCGCTGGACACCAGATTTCGATCCGTTTTCGTAAGCCAAGATCGATGGCATCAAAGTCAGATTCCTTTAACATATTTTCAATAGAGCTAACGAACTTTGGTCTGCAGTCAGGATAATTATGGTCGTCAGCATGGGCTCCATACACTAAAACACCAATTTTTAGGCTAGCAGCCCAAGCTGCGCCTATCGTCAAAAAAACCGAGTTTCTATGTGGCACGACGATTGACTGGTGAAATCTCCCTGGAATACTGGATTTTCTTCCGGTAAGCGTGTTATCGTCGCCATAGAGATCCTTCATGAATGATATATCAATCTCTTTATGAACTTCAGATCCCAATAGGGTAGAAAATAGTCGTGCTCTCCTCATCTCTTCTGTCGACCTTTGTCCATAATGAAAAGTAATCGTGTGCGGTACAATGTTCCAAATTTGCCTGATATAAAATGCCGAAACAACGGAATCTAATCCACCGCTAAGTATGCAAACTGCCTTCGTTGAACCCATAATCTGAATATCACGCAAGACATTATGGACGTTTCCTCCTCAATGCCTCAAATTTACCTCACCGGATTCCAACCTACTCAAGAAGCTTTGCTGATGAAAGGAACTGCTGTCAAGGACAATTATCGTCAAACCTCTTTTCGAGCACTATGAAAGTGTATAGTAAATTGTATCCCTAAAGCGCATTTTGATCATTGAATACTATTAGACCTCGACGAAGCAGTAGTGATAATGAGTACGTGGTAGTATCAGTGAGAAAGTGTGCGAATTAATAAGGCCATGCATGAATCCTTAAACTGACTTTTCACACATATGCCAGGGCAGTACTGCAATCCACAATTACAATGTAAATCTCGCTTTTACTATTATCCTCACTGATTAGTAGACAGGTAGAATGGTTCAGTACACAAGATCAATTTTTATCATCGGTACAGCATGGTTTATTCATGATAATTGAGGAAGGATCGTACGTACTTCTTTACCACTCTCTTCAAAAAACTTGGTTGGTAGAGGCAAATACTGGAAAGAAGTTCCACACCCATTTAGGCGTGATCGATTTAGGAGAAGCGGTGGGATCTGAATTTGGTTCACATCTCTTGTCTTCTAAGGGAAAGAAGGTAATTCTACTGGAGCCATTGGTGTATGATTTCGTGATGAAATCAGAAAGGTTAACTCAAATTGTGTACCCCAAGGATCTAGCATATATCGGGATACGGTGCGGCCTTTCGAGTGGTTCGCGAGTTATGGAAGTTGGTACTGGTAGCGGCGGACTAACGACTTACTTAGCAAGCATCGTTAGACCTTCCGGGCATGTTTATACTTTTGATGTGAATACAAAATTTACTGCCATTGCCAAAAAAAACATCAAGAAAGCAAATCTGTCTGATTTTGTAACTTTTTATGATCATACTCAGTTCCAAGAGGCAAACTGCGGCAGAGTAGACATAGTTGTCATCGATATTGGAGATCCTTGGACAATGCTAGAGAAGACATATGAATCGCTGAAACCGAGTGGAACACTCGTAGCAATTTGCCCTACAATGAATCAGTTAGAAAAAATGTCCTCGGCGCTAACCGAGTTTGGTTTTGTATTCATTGATTCCATCGAATTGATGATAAGGAACATCGAAGCCAGGACAGGAAAGACGCGGCCGGCGATGAGGATGATAGGTCATACCACGTATCTCATATTTGGGAGAAAAGCTCTCCAGAATACAAGTTACGGACATTGAAATACGTTCGTAGAAGTGCATTCCAAATTCCCATTATACGCCAAGAATCTGTTTGAGTAACGCGCGGTAATCGACCGTTTCCTTGGTGCTTCCGGGTGATGGAAGCTCAAATACTAATGGAATCGGCTTTTTAGATCGCAACTCAGTTAATTGATATCGAATCTGCTTGCCAAAGTCATCACTAACAAGAATCAGTCCGACATCATCGCTATTACTAATTCTGCCAATCTCGTTCAGTACGTCCTCAGCAGAATTTGCTTTGATGCCTTCAACACCCGCCAACTGAAAGCTGGTAACAAAGACCCTACTGCCTACAGCAACAACTCTCAACTTTATCAACAAGACTCTGCTAAGGTCCCCTTTTATTCCTTCTGTGGCTGAGTTTGCCAAGGGATCATCAAGAGCTAGTATAACACCAAGATTGAGGAAGCGTATTTTCCAAACAAATGCCACCGCACAATTATGTCCTTACAATATAGATCTTCGGATATAAGTGACGTCTTATCTGATCAACAATATGAATGCAACCAACCCAAGCAGGCCTACAAATAAGAGCAGTGTAGCCTTCCACAAACTTCCACTAGCTCTGTCACTGATATCCCACATACCTCCCGCCAGGTGGGATCGATCGTATTCCTTCTTCAGATGCTCATAACTATAGACTTGCTGCCAATCAGCAGGAGGTGTCCATCCTCGACTGATGCTGAAATCCATATACCTGTAAGTTCGATCGTATTCATTTCGTGATTGGTCATCAGATAAAATTTCGTACGCTTCCACCACTTCCATGAATTTCCTTTTGGAATCTTCCGAGTTTCGGTTCTTATCTGGATGATGCCTTAATGCGAGCTGCCTAAAGGATCGTTTAATATCTTCTTGGGATGCCGATTGATAAAGGTTCAGTATTTCGTAGTAATCGGACACGATTAAATGATCAGACACACCCCATAAATAATCATTCTTGTGAAATCCAGTTCTTGATGGTTTTGCCAAGCCCTGCTCCTCCATCGTTCTTTGCACACTTTTTTCGTAGTTGGAAGAATCTGACCCCTACTATCCGAGGTAATCAAATAAATATGCAAAAACTCGCATAGAACGAATCGATGAATGACAGCTCATCATTAGCAGATCTTAGATGTACTGTTCAATTGCAACAAGCGGGTTTCAATTTTTCTAAGCTACACAGAAACTTACCTCCCCCGTCATTAATTGAAGCTGCCATTCATAGGCGCGAGGGAGAACTCTCTACAAATGGGGCACTTTCCGTCAAAACTGGCAAGTTTACGGGCCGATCACCTGATGACCGTTATATTGTAGATGACGACTTGACACATGATACTGTCGATTGGGGAAAAATTAATCACCCATTATCCCCTGAGAAATTTGACATAATTTTCAGTAGGATGAAAAGATCACTAGAAGGAAAAGAAGCCTTTATATTCGATGGATATGTTGGAGCAGAGAAAGAAAGCAGGCTTTCGATTAGGACAATAACAGATAATGCATGGCAGAATCTCTTTGCGATGCAGATTTTCATACGCCCAAGCGCTTCAGAACTTGTGGTTCACAATCCATCATTTACTATTTTATCTATAATTGATTTCAGGGCGTGCCCAGAAGTAGACGGGACAAAAAGCGAGACCTTTATTATCCTAAATCTCACGAAGCGCCTTGTATTGATTGGCTCAACGTCCTACGCCGGAGAGATTAAAAAATCGATGTTTTCCGTTATGAATTATCTGCTTCCTCTCCAAGATATTTTTCCTATGCATTGCTCCGCGAACATTGGTAATGATGGAAAGACAGCTCTTTTCTTTGGCTTGTCGGGCACTGGCAAAACGACACTTTCTGCAGATCCAGAGAGACGTCTCATTGGAGACGATGAACACGGGTGGTCTAAGAACGGCATCTTCAACTTTGAAGGTGGTTGTTACGCAAAATGTATAAACCTGCAAAGATCAAAGGAACCTCAAATTTGGAATGCAATAAGATTTGGTTCTGTTATGGAGAACGTTATACTTGACCAAAGTCGAGAACCAGATTTTGATGATGAGTCGCTAACAGAAAACACTCGGGTTGCTTATCCGATTGAATTCATTCCAAATGCCGTTTTACCAAGTATTGGGAACCATCCCGATGTCATTATTTTCCTTGCCGCAGATGCATTCGGAGTACTGCCTCCAATTGGAAGATTGTCAAAAGAGCACGCTATGTATCATTTTATGTCCGGCTACACTAGTAAGTTGGCTGGGACAGAGAGGGGCATCACTGAACCACAAGAGACTTTTTCTCATTGCTTTGGTGCACCGTTCATGTTGTTGAAGCCAAGAGAGTATGCT
>JARBAV010000069.1 GCA_029237515.1 Nitrososphaerales archaeon | reverse complement strand
AGAATGAATTGAGCGATGATGGTCGTAAATGAAGTAAGCCTCGAATGAAGACGAGTCAATTATCCTTACACAATAAGAAACCTTTGAATAATCATGATGGCTATATTCGATACAGATCTTGACACATGATTCAAAAGTGGTTCAGATATTACTGGAACTAGAGGGAATAGCAAAGAAACAGAACTTGCCATCCATAGGTCCAGTAAAGGGAAAGATTTTGACAGATATTGTCCTTAAATATGAACCCAGAACGATTCTCGAGATTGGAACGCTACATGGATATTCTGCAATCTTGATGGCTGATATGTTACCAGGCGACGGGAAGCTGATTACTATAGAGAAAGATACAAATTTGTCTAGTATCGCAATGAAGAACATTGAAAATGCTGGACTGTCTCGCATTATTGAGGTCATTAATGCGGATGGATTAGAGATGATTCCACTGCTTCAAAAACGAAAGTTTGACCTTATGTTTTTAGACGCCATAAAATCCGATTATTTAAATTATCTTAATCTAGCAGAGACGAACAATCTATTAAGTGATAATGTGGTGGTAGTTGCGGATAATGTTTTGCTTTACGAGAATGAAATGCACGACTACCTTCAGTATGTTCGGACTTCCGGGAAATACAAGAGTGAATCCACTGAAACCACATTAGAATTTACAAAGAATGTCAAAGACGCCCTTGAAGTAAGTGTAAGGAACAATTGATTGACAAGCACCCACTTAGCAATGATCATTTGTACCAATTCTAGAAGTACCCCATCAAATCAAGAAGATAAACGCTAGACCGCATCCTTGAAAGCTTGATATCAGCATCAAACAAGACATTGAGAAACTATCGAAGTGGAGATCAATCACTAGCAGTCCAACAGCTGTCATGATCCCGCTAATACTAAATTTAGATCATGTCTAACAATTCTCCCCCATCTTAAAAATAACGAATCAAAAACCATTTTCATGTATAAGATATGATCTCTTTTGCAAATATCAAGAACACTTCAATATCAGAATAACTTTTGGACTTTGAAAAGTAAAAGCTCTGGCAATATTTTCCTCCATTCCACCATACCGACTTTTGTCTAGCTTTTGTCATATGAACATCCTTGGTATAGCCTTTTATTGATAGGAGCCACCAATAAAATGAAGATGTCAACTAGTAGAATGATGAGTGTAAGGTCTCTTATTCTTAGGTTAAATTATGATAGAAATTCAAGAAAAACTAGTAACACACTTGGAAGTAATGATCTTTGGCTAACCGAAAGGCAGTTAGTGGTAGGAACAGAGAAATTCATCAAGTTGAGTGGCTATCAAAAGATTGAATTTAACCAGACTTTCAATCAGGGTGGATATCAATTCACATCACCTATTGTAGGTTATAGAAGTCCGATCCAAGACCGCCTGAGCGAAACTCAATATTGGGAGCATTTCGAAGGCTACACACGGTTGCAGAACCAAGAAGCCGAGCCTATGGAAGATGAACATGAACATGAAACTTCTGAAGTATTTGGGGGGGATGCTAGCAAAATTACAACTTCAGTATTTATTGTAAATCCAAAAATTCAGAACTATGATCTGGGATTCTTTGGACATATAGAATCAATACTATATGATATTATAGACAGTTATGAAAACACAAACCTAGTTCTTGTGACCGATTCTTTATCGTACATGTCTATCACTACGAAAGAAGAGATTAGCGTCACTGTGGAAAACCTTATGGGAGAAGGATTGCATCTGTTATTCATGAATGAGAAGACTGATTACGCATTTTTCGAAAAGTATGATGATATTATTAATAACCCCATCATGGTTTATGGGGTTTGAAAGGTAGTGTTGTCCTTCTGAACCCAAGATATAAAACTGATGCCCCTTGCCCCGTTTTATCGAGTCAGCGTATTTTATCTGAGCCTGTGAATTTCAATTTGGAGCCCCCTAATGACGGAACAAGATAATGACATACATCGTGTTAGTAGTCTCGGAACCCACGCCAGGCTTTCAAAGCCTGTCGAATTAGGTAATGAGTATGATGTGGAAATCACTGATCGAGGGAAGAGTGGTACGACTGATGGAATTGCGAAAATTCAAGGATTAGTAATATTTGTTAAGGACGGAAAAGTCGGTGACAAATTGAGAGTTAAAATAACTGCCATAGGCGAAAGGTTTGCAAAGGCGGAGCGAGTTATCCGTTCTTAACTATTGATGTGGAAATTAGCATTAAGGTAGATGTTTAACACTTTTTGAAGGCATTACGATCGAAGAAACATGGAAAATCCACGATCAACCTTTCTAGGGTTGAATCGATTAGAGACTAATAACCAATGCTCCGCTTGCAGTCACTCTAAGATCTCCGTACCGGTACTTGTCCATAGCCATCGGTCAACTCAATCTCCGTTTATATCATTCATGATATGCGCAGGAATAATCATACCTTTTTAGGATGACGTTCTAACTTTTTCGGCTGAAATACGACTCCACTGACATTTTGATATAATCCTTACTCGAGGAATACCACCTAGTGTAGATGACTTGGAATTATGACAAATCCTACCGTACAACCAGCACAGGACATCGCGCATACGATAAGACAGCCGAGGCGACACTACCCAATAGAGTTCTTTTAAACCCTGATCTCCCTTTACTTCCCATTACTATAAGATCTACATTTTCATTTTCTGCATACTTGATGATTGCATTTTCCACCTTGGAGAAGGGGTCTTCGAGAATTTCTGATCGAAATTTTCCTTTTATATCTTTAGTTTCTTTCAAAAGGTCTAATATTGATCTTTCGACCTCTTCCAACCATTTTTTTGATTCCCTTCTTTTTTCTTCCAACACATCCACCTTTGAGCGAGTTCCAGATTGATTTAGAAAATATCCGTAAGGCAGAGACATTAGATCAATAACCATCAAGCCAACTAAATCTGATCTAAGTTTCATGGCAAGACTAATTCCATATCGAGCTGCTTTCATTGAAGGAGTCGACCCGTCTATCGGGAGCAATATTTTCTTGATGTTCTTCATTCTTTTATCATATATCATGGGCTCTGAACGCTATACAATTTATCCAAATAATTAGCTCTGTTTAATTTGCAGAGTGTAAATATCCTCAAATATAATACTCCAACATTTTTTCGAGTTCATCCTTACCCACTTCGTCATTTGGAAATTCTTCAATTCTCGCAAAATCGAGAGGAGTAATTATCCCCACAAAGTACTTCGAATCGGATTCATCATCCTTATCATCATCAATAACAAGCAAATGTCTTACATTATGCCGTAACATCGTATCAACGGCTATAGCAGGGGTAGAAGTAGAACTAATCGTGATGAGAGGCACTGACATTATCTGCTTATTCGTAATTTCACTTGTATAGGTATTATTAACACATACTTTGGTGACTAAATCCCGTTCAGTAACCAAACCTTGAGGTTTACCGTCTCCGTCGACTACGATCAAGGAGCTCACATCTTTGTCCTTCATCTTTTTAGCTGCTTCTTGGACTGAAGCTGAATCGTCAATTGTCTCTAATCTTTTCCTCATGATATCTCTTAAAGTTGTAGTCATCTATTCCAAATTATAGTCGTCTTCAACTTTTAAGTATATTGACAAGCTACTATTCAAAATAAGCAACTGAAAGTCACGGCTATTCGTCGACTTGGCCGTAAACTATTCAAAATAAGTATCCTTGAAGAGCCTCCGAGATATTAGACCAAGATCACAAATGAAAGCGGGCATACGGTGATATACTTGGCAACCTTCCGACCAAATACTTGCCATAATTCTTCCGCGAGCGGGTTGGCATTAAATTGGACTAATAATGTATATATGTTCTGGTGTATCCATACTAAGTTGGCACGCTCCGATAATTTTGCTGTTGAGAAGGGTAAGGCAGAAAAAGCAATAACTTGGATGAATAATTATGCCACCACGAGAAACAAAAAATTTCACGCTGAGCTT
>JARBAV010000068.1 GCA_029237515.1 Nitrososphaerales archaeon | reverse complement strand
GTTACTATGCTCGAGAACGCATTCAAAGACCTACCAACTATTTTGGAAGAGGGGAAAACAATAAAAGAAGAAGAAAAAATAGACCGGATAGAGCATACAAATAAAGTCATCGGTACAGCCCTAGGGGATGATCCTCAGTTAATAGTCAATGTTTTATTGGATGCTTTTCGACTGGGCATGTCTGGAGAGGAGATAGCTGGGGCGGTTGCCTATTCAGCTGCTCTCAGAATAGCTCAGTTTAACGTACGTAATGAGTTTGCAGATTGGGATGCTGCTCTTCATACCTTCACATTTGCCAATGCCGTACATCAATCTCTGAAACGTATCTCTGCATATATGAGTCAAGAATCCCAATCTCAATCTCCAGCTACTAGTATTCAACAACATGAACTTATACGAGGTATATTTGATGCTGCAATGCGAGTATATTTAAACAGATTTCTTAACATACCACCAGCCCCTATACTTAATCCAAATGTTAATTCAAATACTACTAATATTGAACATTACGCAATAGAAGAAAAGTTATCAGCACTATTGGATAAGCAACAACAAGTAGATGAAGCAGCACAATTAGTTGCCGATTACTATGCTCGTCCCCATACGGATAACAATAGTAATAACAGAAAGCCTGAAACACAACTAGAACAAGAAAAACAGCATATTCTTATGGAATTAATTGGGAGGCTTTTACTTCGAGAGGATCGTAGCTTTCATTTGATTCAAATGATAGAAGCTGCACATAAGCAATGTTCCACCTTGAGAGGTATATTATCTCCTTCTGCTGATAAACGAGAAATTAAAGAGTATCATTTCATATTGGCCGCAGTCCGCTATTTGGCTGCACACTCACCTACAATGCGCTCGCAAACACATACATATGAAACAGCAGTTCAACTATCCTTCGGCCAGAACCTGTTTGAATAATATCCTATAATCAGGTTCATAAACAAAAATGTAATATTTAACCAATTCTTACTACCTCTCTAAACAATCAATTTTTCGAAACGTGTACCCTGAATATTCTCTCTATTGCTCCCTATATAGATAGGTCAGTAGTTTGACAACCTCCCAGATTTTGGGTTATTACTGACCGACTGAGCATGCTTCAATTTCTGTTAGCATTTTATTATAAAGGGTGGCTTTCATTAAGATGTCTGCTGCTGATGCATGGTCACCCCTAGAAAAGAGTGCATCAGCCTCATCCATAAACTGAACAAACAGTGCAGAATAATGTTCCAACAAGGTATCTTTACCATCCTTCCTCATCTTACGCAATCTACTTTCTCTTTCTTCTGGGCTTATTGTCATAACGCAATTGCACTGTGCATTTTGAATATTTAGGCTTTTGTCGGTCCAGGGGTAGAGCATCCGTTCACAAGTCTGATGGATAATAGTAGCTTCTCGTACTTGGCCAAATAGGCTAAGCAAGCTCAAGACCACAATTGCTGCAAAATTTAGGTTTACTATAATAAACGTTACCACATCTTGAACACTTGTACAAGTTCTTAGACTCTTCAAGTAGAGTACGACGCAGACGTTTCATCATGATAATCAATGCGTCAAAATCTTCTTCAGTCAACTTGTCAATGCCGTCGATTTTGTATTTTATAGCTGTCTTCGTCACATCAGCTAGTAATCCGGATTTAACTAGCAACCCGTCTTAGACTTAAACCTTGACTCTACACGCTGCAATCTTCTCTGGGAAAGCGTACCTAAAAGAGCCACAACGATACCAATTCCAGAGAACATCACGAATATCGCAATTATCCGTCCAATTGTCGTAATCGGAGTGTAATCTCCATATCCTACTGTTGTGATTGTTTCCACGGCCCACCAAAAGGCGTTACCTAAATTAGTAATATTAGCACCTTGATGTTCATGTTCGGCTAGATACACACCAATACCCCCAAAAATTATAATCAATAAGACAAGAATCAATGGAACAACAACAACCATGTTTGCCTTTAGACTTGCATTGATGCGGTGAGTTTAACATAAGTAACACATTTCTGAGGGTATTTAAATACGTGCCGTTAACTTAATGACACTACGACGAACCTGTCTTACTACTCTATGAAGGGTATGTTAGACAGAAAAAGGTATCAATCAATAATTCCAGATAAACTCATATAAACTCAGAGTTACGATAGAGAAAAAGATCTAGAAATACTTTAGGATTCTGAAAAAGCAGTATCATCCGTATTTGGATTTAGGGGGTCATTACACGGTTTTGAAGACGCAAAATTGGTACGACGAGTTATACCAACAACCTGGGAGAGGCACTGAGGCAGAATTTAAACAGAATATAGATCGAATGTGAGTAGAAATCAAAATTTAAAATTCGTCGGATCGCCGGAATGCCGTACTCCATCAATAAAATGTGATTATTATTTTCTTTGGAGGTTCTTGAAAGGAGCACCTAAAATGGTAACTGCATTGAATAGTTAATGGCTGCCAGTAGAACATTTCGTTAGGATACTACAAAGGAGAATGTGTACGAAGAACCTAAGTAGAAGAAGTCCTTTACCAATAACTGATGACCCACCACGACTTACCCTTTCTGCAGTCAGATAGAATAATCTTCAAGCTATATGCTTGCGAAGAGCATTTGAAGAACATAAAAAATATTAAATTTCAACATGGCGATCTCTTATCGAAAAATGCGCGAATAAGCGCTGAAATGGAAATAGACTCCTTGGTTTCACAAATGATTGGAACCTTTGATTCCCTCCTATTTAGGATAATTGATAGGTTTCAGTTATCCGGCATTCCAAGTGATAAAATTGATATTGTGAAAGTAATTAGCGTGCTATCCGCTGAAAGTAAGAGAATTGAGCTGGCAAACGAATTAGAAAAAACAAATAAGGAAGGTGCCTGGTATTGGATGATAAACCATTTAAGAAATTATTCATTGCATGGTTCATTACTCTCGCCAGATGCATCTTTGGACGTTATTCCGTATTTTGAGCAGGCTCTGGCTCAGCTTAAGGATTTCATTAACAATGCCAAAATGAAAGAACCGATTTTGCAGTGAATGGATGATGCTAAGAAAGCAAAAAACATTCTTTATCCCCTTTTCTATATCAAGCTCGCCATCAAAAACTTCGGGATATGTTTCTTTTAATTATTGTTCGTTGCATCAATACCATTTTCTACATCTATGATCGGAGAATATAGAGATCAGCAGATCTCAGTATACGTATATTGATTCAATATTCTTAACCTCATGAGCTAGGCATTTTTATTATAAAAAATCATCACTTCGTAAATAGTGATCTTGATCCTAGACTTATAGTGTCAGAAAGAATGATTGCGGGATTAATACTTTATGCGATCGCGATTGCTACTTAGGATCTAAATATACAAGCGAGAACGAATAGTTAGCGAAATTTCTTGATGTAGGAGTAGAGTATTTGGGATTAAAACAAGAGAAAGCGTATATCTACCATTCCGAGATTTTTTCTTTTCCTTCTTTAATCAAATTGTATCGAATAAGTACCCTTCTATTTATTCCTATTAACAAGCCGACAGAAATCATCAATAGCAAATCAAATATTATAGTTGCAAGTATTAATGTAGAATCACTAGCATATATTATTCCTTGTTGGTTTGGGCCGAATAAACTACCAATAAACAAGATAGAT
>JARBAV010000067.1 GCA_029237515.1 Nitrososphaerales archaeon | reverse complement strand
AAGAGCTCAATGTGCAACCACGCCTTCAATCAGCACTGAACACCTTTAATTTACTTTTGAATCGTGATTTCCACGCGATGAACTGCATCAAGATTACCTTTCTGCTTTTCCAATTGCAAGAAATCACAATGGCTCGAATCTGGATCGGTTTCAATAGCTGATATGTACCGTTCTCCCAGAAATCTTGACCCTATCTTCTGTTACCATCTTAACTGCTTCTGGATAAATAAGATGCTCATCCTGTAGAATTCGATTCGATAAAGTTTCCTCAGTGTCATATGAGAAAACAGGGGTGCACTTTTGAATGATAATCGGACCGGTATCCAATCCTTCGTCGACAAAATGAACGGTGCATCCACTTATTTTTACTCCGTATTCTATGGCTTGGCGTTGAGCGTGTAACCCAGGGAAGGAGGGAAGTAATGAAGGATGGATATTTAGGATTCTATTTTTGAAGATATGGACGAATTGTGGGCTCAATAATCTCATAAAGCCTGCTAAACACACAAGGCTATTTGTTGGGCATATCTCGTATTTTCGAAGTAGAGTCATTAAATTCTTGTCGTACTCCCAGCCCTTAAGCTCGTTTTTATCTAGAACTTCTGTGTGCATGCTAAACTTTTCCCTCGCAATAGTAAGACCGAGTGCGTCTGGGACATTTGAAAGAACCAATACTGGTTGGGCGAGTGGCAATTGCCCCCGCTTAACCGCAGCTAGGATAGCATCCATATTACTTCCTCGACCAGAGATTAATATGGCGAGTTTCATTTTTTCAGTTCAGATTTGGTTGCCAGCTCGCTAATATTTATCTGAATCGTGGTAAGATCGGTTGAGCTCGAGTACAAGAACACTGGCCCGCGATGATTAACATTAAAATACTTCGGCGAAGAATGGGTCAAGGCCTGTAGATTGGGAATCCAAGTTGCACTAAATGAAGGAGTCTTGGCAATTCGAGTTGGCGGCAGATCCATCTCGTTGGATCCTAAACGACAGTATGATTCTGATTTTACCTTTGTTTCACACGCACACACGGATCACCTTGCGTTACGAAGAAGGAAACATAATGGTTCGAGGAAGATACTGGCTTCACAAGCCACAGTTGTAATAGCCTCTTCAAGGGGGCATGAATTGGAAACACCAGTAAAGACTCCGGAGGAATACCGTCTTCTAGATACGGGGCATATTTTAGGTTCTAGAGGTTTTCTGATACCTGATGAATTGTTTTATACAGGAGATATCTCTACACGTAAACGTGCATTCCTAAAAGGTATAAGACTTCCAAAAGTAAAGAATTTGATCTTGGAATCTACTTTTGCTAGACCGGAGTATGTTTTTCCTTCATTAGAGCAGTGCATTCACGAGACCAATGAGCTGATATCGAAAATGTACAATCGGGGCATTCCTCTAATCTTAATGGGCTACCCATTGGGAAAGGCTCAACTCCTCACTGAATTTTTCAGGCATTGGGATCCACTGATCGTCCATGAATCAGTGGACGTAATGAATTCTGTTTATAGGCAGTTGGGGATACCGCTTAAAAATGGTATAACCTTTTCGCAAGCAAGGGAAAAGGGAATTATTAAACGCGGAGTACCATGGATTATGATCTCACCTTTCTTGAGCAGGGGAGCAGAGCTTATCAAAACCATAAAATCATGTTGCAATGCTGTCACAGTCGGTTTTACGGGCTGGGCTACAAGAGCAAGATTTAGACAGGTGATGGGCTTAGATTATGCCGTCCCAATAAGCGACCATTGTGATTATAACGAGCTGCTTGAAATCGTGAAATACTGCAATCCTGAAAAGGTATATACGATTCACGGATTTGCAGATTATTTTGCCATGACACTGCGGACCATGGGCTTCGAGGCAATATCTCTCAAAGGGCAAAACAAACAGAAAGGAGAAGCTACAAATCGATTAAGGAAGATAGCCCACCCAAGTAATCAAAGTCTGATTGACTCTTACTTTGGCTAATTCTCAGTTAATTTTCCTATCCTTGAAATAAGGTATGACCTTGTTTCCAAATGTATCAATGTTCTGGAAATATCCATCACCCCCGAAGCGTATGATAAAATGGTTAGTTCCGGCCTTAATGAACCTTTCAAGCATTTCTATTGCATCGTCTGGTCTCCCCACTCCAATGGCCGACCTTGCTACACCATCGGGAATTTTGAGAGCTGCACGCTTCATCTGCTGCATCAATTCAGGCTTGTTCATAGCATACTCCGTAAAATACCTCCGAAAGTCGAATTCTGAATCCTGTTCGATATTGTGAACCTTGAGCAATTCTGGTTTGTACAAACTAACCTTCACTGCATTCTTCATCTTATTCCATGCTTCTTCGCCGTCTTCAGTGAAGTATATGTCTACATCGTTAGCGAACTGAAAATCGTCTAGACTCCTCCCGTGTTCTTTCGCCTTTTCTACAATTACTGTCGCGTGATGTTTGAAAAGTTCAGGGGTATATCCAATAGGAATCCATCCGTCTCCGTAACGTGCGCACAAATCTAATGTCTTTGGTGCTCCAGCTGCAATGTAAATTGGTGGCCGAGGTTTACGAATGCACTTCGTCTGCAGGCAGGCATTTATCAGCTTGTAATACTTGCCATCATAGTTTACACGATTATCAGGTTCGGAATCGAACAATTTTTCAATTACTTCAAGCTGCTCCTTAAATTTTGTCACAGGTTTGTCAAATTCGATTCCGAAGTCTACGACGTTTTGTGCTTCGCCTGCTCCTATTCCTAGAATTGAACGTCCTTTTGTAATCCTGTCAAGAGTAATAGTGGACTGTGCAATAGTCGAAGGATGTCTCCTTATAGCATCAGTAACGCAAGTGCCAAGCTCAACATTGTGAGTCACCGCCCCTATAGCCGCCAACATCAACCAGGCATCATTCACGACCGCATTTTTCCACTGAGGAACGTTAGAATGATCCATCATCCAAACGGAATCATAGTTCATTCTGTCCGCCATTTGACAAGCAGTCACTATCTGAGTTTCGTCTAATCCTAGTCTTGCAACGTTTAGTCCTTGAGTAAATCCAAATTTTATCTTCATTTATGACAATAATCCCCCTTCTAATTCAAAATTTTGGATATGCATATCGTTAATAGATCCACTGAGCACATGTATTTAAAAATATTCAATGCCATATGCTTGAAATTCGTCAAGTTTCAAAATAAACTTTAAATAATAAAAAAGTCGTTTTTCATTATCCTCAAAATGCTACTGCCATCAGAAATAGAAGCAAAGTCTCTCATCCCAGCGGTTAGAGCTATTCTAGCACAAAAACTCACTGGGGAGTACAGCATGAAGGAAGAGGTAGTTGCAAAAGTACTTGGGGTAACGCAGGCAGCAGTCAGCAATTATGTTCGGGGTACACGTGGAGATACTGAATTAATGTCTAAACTTAGTTTGGTAGAACAAATAATTGAAATGATCGACGATATAGCGCGCGACCTGGCATCAAATAAAGCATATACGCCTTACACCATGTCGAAATTTATTGAACTATGCAACTATATTCGCCACTCTCTAATCATATGTGACATACACCACAACATTGAATCCAACATAGATGAAGGAGTCTGTCAACTATGTAAGGGAAACTTAATGTCGGGTAGATTCTAGATTAGAGCTGGCAACTTGTGTCATTCTTTGCTACTCCTAAAAAAAAGTGTCTTTGTAACGAACGGCAATATTTCAACCCCTTTCATTGATCCTCTGCTTCCCCGCAACGATTCTCTTTCTGTAAATCTTGTACTCTTGTCCTTTTCGACACCCCATCCGGTGAATAATACTGGTATCGGATCATCTGTGTGAGCCTTTCTTATGCAAGGCGTAGAGTGGTCGCCTGAAACAATTAACACTATCTCTGATACGTCCACATTTCTTAGCAAAGTACCGAAGAAAAGTTCGTCTATTTGTTCTATGCTCGTTTTCTTTCCTTTTGCATCACCATCATGACCGTATTCATCGGGGCCTTTGATATGTACATATACCACGTCCCACTTCTTTATTTGTTCCATACACTTCGTTGCCTTTTCTTGATACGCGTTAATGTCTCCACCTGTCGTGTAATGCATTCCCGTGATTCTTGATATTCCAACCTCCACTGGCATATCCACGACCGAACCAAACTCCAAGCCATATCTCTTTGAAATTGGTTCAATTGAAGGTAAATGATTTCCGGAATCCCGTAACAAGATCGCATTCATTGGCTTCAATCCATTAGCTGCGCGACGACTATTAACGGGGTGGTTGGACAATATTTGGACAGCCTGACTGCTGAATTCATTAATTGCCTGCGCAGAAGCGGCTGCAGAATCACCTCCTTCCTCCGGCACACATTTTTGCATCTTCAGGTTTGTACTTTCTCTGGCTACCCCCATTCCGTCAATTCGATCATATGCCGGATCTGTGTTCGATACTTTTGATGAGAGACTACGGGAGGGATCACTGAATTTAACGATTACTCGATGCCCTACGCTTGGCTGTAATGTGACCTTAATATTGTGAGTAAGCTTCAGACTTTTTTCCAGTTTCATACACACTTCGACGGCTTCATCGCGTTGAATAATCCTTCCTGCCCTTCTATCAGTTATGTTCCCTTGTTCGTCAATTGTCGCAAAGTTTCCCCGCAGGACTAGGTCACCGTTCCTGAAATCCATCCCCATTCCTAGGGCCTCGATGATACCACGTCCTGGATACCCAAGGTCCTTAAAATCGTAACCTAACATGTTAAATACTGCAATGTCTGATTGGGGGGCAATTCCCTTCCCTACGCTGACCACACTTCCTAAACAGCCGTTGGAAGTCAACTGGTCCAAATAAGGAGTCCTCGCCGCTTCTAGCGGAGTAAGTCCTCCTAGCGAAGGGTTTGGCAAATCACCCACGCCATCTAATAAGACATAGATAGCTTTTGAAGAAGCTGGTTTCAATCCCAAAGAACAGTATCAAACCAGATTTATTCTTATTGCGACAAGATCTATTGTGGGAAAATATCAATATATTAATTTAAGCGATGCCCACCTTTGGGATGGGAACAATTTCTTGACCTACTTATTATAAGCGCTCGAATGCAATATTCTGCCGCAATGAAGGTAGCTTTGACAATTGCCGGGAGCGACTCAGGAGGAGGAGCTGGAATACAGTCGGATATTAAGACTTTTTCTGCACATGGCACATTTGGTTGTTCAGTGGTTACAGCAATAACATCACAGAACACTTTTGAATTGAAAAATATATTTCCTATTCCACCTAAAATAATTTCAAATCAGTTAAGGTCAATATTCTCTGACTTTGAGCTGGCCGCTGTTAAAATCGGGATGTTATATAATTCTGGGATAATGGAAGAAGTACAGAAGAAACTTAAGAATGCTAAATTTCCTATAGTCTTGGATCCGATCCTCTCTACTGGAACAGGATATAGCTTAATTTACAAAAATGATCTTAAATACTTTAAGGAAGCTATTATTCCCTTGTCGTATTTGCTTACCCCTAACCTGCCTGAAGCAGAGGCTATTACTGGGATAAAGATCAGATCCCCCGATACATTAACCGATGCAGCCAGTACGTTATTGGACATGGGGGCACGCAATGTGGTGATTAAAGGTGGACATTCGAAAATAACTAAGAGTGTTATAGATTTCCTACTTACCGAAGATAGAGAAATAGTGAAATTGAAAAAGAACAGAATAGAAATTAATCCGTTACATGGTTTGGGGTGCAACTTTTCGGCTGCCGTCACTGCACAGCTGGCTAGACAAGTTCCGTTAAAGCACGCCTGCCACTTAGCGAATGAATATGTTTTGACAGGCATGACCAATTCGATACAAGTGGGAAAAGGATCTTTGATTGTAGATCCTTTTTCTTTTATCTACTCAAATTCAGATAGATTCCTCGTTCTCAAAGACCTGGATGTAGCCGTGACCAACATTGAATCAATCGAAAATTTCGGTTCTTTAATACCAGAAACCTCCTCCAACATAGCTTATGCAATTTCTCGTCCTACTGGGGTGTCAGATATTGCTGCAGTTGAAGGGAGAATTGCGAAAGTGGGCAGCCGAGCGAAGGCAGTAGGGCGTATCCGTTTCGGAGCATCAAAACATATGGGGTCTGCAGTCATGAGTTATATGAAAGTACATCCTCACATGCGATCAGCCATCAATTTACGATATGATGAGAGGACCCTTGCGATTTGCAAAAGAATTTTTAATGTTACATCATATAATAGGCTTGTTGAACCTGAGAACAGAAAAGTTATGGAAGGAAGTACGATCCCTTGGGGAATTGAAACTGCGTTGCAAATAAATCCTAATGCGGATGTCATTTATCATTTGGGCGACATTGGGAAAGAGGCTATGATTCTGGTATTTGATACAAATCCGTCTCACTTAGTAGGAAAGGTTAACAATATCCTTATCGAGCTCACTAGATAATCCACTTGAAATCTGAACCCCTTTTAAGGGTATCGATTGTTAAGTATATACATGACTTGTGAAGTCAAGAGATGCTGTGAAGGCCGTCATACTAGCAGGTGGACTAGGTACTAGACTGCAACCATACACCTTTTTCATCCCAAAGGCTATGTTGCCTTTGGGCAATAAGCCACTTCTCGAGCATATTATCTCTTGGTTGACAAATAGAAAATCTAATAGGATTGATCACGTTGTGATATGCGTAAGCTATCTTCATAGAGCAATAGAAGATTACTTTGAAGATGGTAGAAGATTTGGAGTGAAAATAGATTATGCTAGAGCGGATAGACCTTTGGCGACGGCTGGCCAATTAAAGACTGCTGAAAAATTCCTTTCAAATGAGACGTTTGTTTGCCTGTATGGCGATTCCATTTATGAATTTGACATTTATAGAATGATTCGCGAACACCGAAAGTCGAAGGCATTTTTGTCAATGGCTCTTCTTCGTTACAGGACTAACTTAAGGTATGGAGTAATAGAAGTAGTAGGCAAATCCAATAGAGTATCTTCATGGAACGAAAAACCTGAAATTACCGGTTTAATAAACATCGGTTGTTACGTAATCTAACCAGAATTCTTTAAGCTTGTACCTAAATCTAGCGCATACGGAATGGATGAAGCTGTGAAAAAAGCTCTGAATGAGAATAAAATAGTTCGAGGGTTCACCATAAATTCAGGTTTTGTAGATATAGGTGATAAGAAGACTTATTTAGACGAGTACAAAAAATTCGTCAAGAAGTTAGGAAAAATATGATCAACGAGATGAACTTT
>JARBAV010000066.1 GCA_029237515.1 Nitrososphaerales archaeon | reverse complement strand
TACGCTCGAGACCATCATTAAATGCGTGTATGAACAACTCGACTCCATCTTTATCAATATTTTGACTTGTTTGATTATCAACATTACCTGAAGTACTACTTACATTGTCTTTCTGTAATTCATTTAGAGTACTATTAATCCATAATGTTTCATCGATTTGGGCGTTAATCAACTTTCTTATGACCTCCGGGTTATCTTTCAGATAATCTGTCCTAACTATGATGTTAGTAGTCGCGAACTTGCCGTCTGGCGGCCAGAGATCCCGCTCGTCTACAAATATTTTGGCGTTGGATTCTTTGACGAGACGCGCTCCCCACGGCTCCGGAACCCAAGCACCGTCGATTTCTTTCTTGAGCATCAGGGTAAGAATGTCTGATGGTTTTACAGGTACCACAGTCACATTGCCTCCATTTTCCACTGTTTCATATCCGTTCTGCTTGAGATACTTTCTTAGAGCTACATCCTGAGTATTGCCCAATTGGGGAGAGGCAAATTTCTTTCCACCGAGGTCAGTCGTAGATAATATTCCTGAATCGTTTCTCACTACAAACACGGCCCCACCGCTCGCAGATCCAGAGATTATTCTTATTCCCTCACCATTAGAGGCCATGTAGCCATTTATCGCAGGATTAGGTCCAACGTATGCTACATCAATTTGTCCTGCATATAACGCTTCAATAGCTGATGGACCAGCGCTAAACACGTATTCCTTTATGGTAGTACCCTGATCCCCATTTTCACCGCTATCGCTGCTATTTTCTGAAATCGCTTTTTGAAAGTGCCCATTTGCTAACCCAATGATTACTTGGGCATGATTTAGATTGGGAAAATAGCCCAACCGCAAGACATTCGGAATCGACTCTGAATCCTCTACTGTTGTTTCTTGGGTGGTTTCACTACTGCTACTTGTATCGCTACTGGTGATAGAGTTAGTTATGCTCAACAACAGCTCTGAATTGAATTGCGAACTAAGGGCAACTGCTAGTATAATAGCGCCAGATAGTAAGAATTTAGTCCTTACCTTCATAGTTGCCTGTCAATTCCTCCTCGAAATATCTGTCTCTCCAATATTAGTGATGCACTTGGATTAGTTCTATAAAGCAATATTATCTGTTTGAATTGTGCAAAACAAACAGATTATGTGAAGTAATATCCTATTTCAAATCTCAAGGCTTGTGGCCAAAGGGGCTTGCGAAATTCCCTTCAATGGAAATTAGTATTTAGTTCCAAGATTGCTATTGTTAATGGCATGAGAACAGTGTTGTTATCTTGAAATTCGTGAGAATATCTTCTATTCGACCTCGCACTCATTGGAATAGATAGAGGTCAGTCTTAAAGTGCAATGTATATGCAACGAGTTCACAAATCGATTCATTTTGTCACATTTAAAGGCAATTATATATAACCTGATTTAGACTTCTCATAAAGAAATGTCATTTCTGACTAGAACCGAATTTTTCCATTCTCTCTATACGGACACTTTGCATGCTATTAAATCTGCAGAATATATCTTGAAGATATACAATTTTCCAGACTTGATCCGTTGTACTCTGATCAATATACGTATACTCGGATTTATGATTCAAGAATTTAGGGAAACGAAATTCAATAACGGGCCGGATTCATAGAATTTAAGTTACCCAATAAAATACAGAAACATGATTCTAGTGGAAAAGGCGAAACAATCCTGACTTATACTTCAGCTACATCAACCATTAAGCAACATAAACGAAGGGTTAGGATAGATATTGAAGATCTTGCTAATGTAACCCTATTTATTGCAGCCTTCATAGGAATATGGCAACTAGTCTTTATGTTGGGAGTATGGCCTGAAGTGTCGCTGCCGTCTCCTGCTATGGTCGCAGGAGCTTTTATTGACCTGCTTAGAAATTTGACCTTAATCATAAGTATCGCAGTAACCATGTATCGCCTTGTTATTGGTTTTACCTTATCAATCATTATCGGGGTTTCTGTTGGATTGGCTATGGTGAAATTCCCTGGTTTTGGCAAAACTATGAGCTCATTTGCAGTCGGTTTACAATCATTTCCTAGTGTGGCATGGGTACCTTTCGCTATACTACTAATAGGACTTAACGATGCAGGCATCCTTTTCGTCGTAATCATGAGTTCTGTCTTCTCTGTCATGATGTCCACCTACGGGGGGATAAGAAATATTTCACCGATCTATATCCGTGCCGCGAAAAATATGGGTGCAAGAGGTTTCTCTCTTTTCAGGTACGTCATGATACCTGCAGCTACCCCATCGTTGATTGTTGGAATAAAGCAAGCATGGTCATTTGCATGGCACGCACTTATTGGTGCGGAAATATTGATTGCCGCTGCAGTTGGGTTAGGTCATGTTCTATTGGTAGGTAGAGAATTTCAACTTATGGATCAAATTATCGCCGCTATGATCACCATATTTGCTATTGGACTCGTGTTTGACCGTGTCCTTTTTTCGAAATTGGAGGACAGAGTAAGAGAAAGGTGGGGGTTGAATCAAGAGGGTGGAAACTAAGATTAGTAATTGTTCCACAATAAATTGTTGCTGATCATTTTCACTTGGTGGAGTTTCGTTAGTCTAAATGGTATTTCCAGCTGCGATAGAAACCAGGGAAAAATCTATTGGTATAATACTTTCAAGAGACTCTACGAGTAACTTTATTCATAATTAGATAAAAGAATCGAGCTAGATATTATTCACTAGACATGGTTTACTATTCAATGAATCCACTAACTAGTTTTAAGGACTTATCTACTATTCTAAGGTATGAGGCAAATTGAGGGGATTATTTGTATGCAATAATTATATTGTCATGATCACTCTTAAATAAATATATGAATAATCTCTCGATTGTTTGTGCTTACTCTTTATTACAATCGATTGACAATAGCACAAGTAAGAAACAAAAATGTATAGATCATTGTACACTGAAAGATCTCAGATCCCCGGCGTCTGGGTAGTGATAACTGTTCTTGCACTATTTGTAGTCATAAGCTCAGTAACATTTGAGAATTTTAAAAATGTGTACGCAGCAGAGGACCTAAATG
>JARBAV010000065.1 GCA_029237515.1 Nitrososphaerales archaeon | reverse complement strand
TTTATTATACTTATTACTTGTTTTATTATCATTGAGACTTGGAGGGAGATCCATTCGAATTCTTTACCTTCAATAGAAACTATTCAAAGGCATAAAAACATGGTGATGGATTATATTTTGTTTGCTTGATGCATAGCTAGGCGTAATATCGACATATATCTCATAAATTTTATAAACGTAAGTAAAAATATCAAAAATATGCATTTAGTATTCTCAGTCTTCAAAGCTTATGGAGAATACACTGATCTTAGGACTAACGATTAAAATACATGTATATAGTGTAAAATACATTGAATGTAGCCACTACCAGTAGACATTAAATGGTTAATCTACCGGGTCACCAAGCATCCAAGCTCTTTGACTTGCTAAAATCCATACTAATAACTAGAAATATCGTGCAGGTATACAAATTGTATATGACAATAAAAATCGTAATGATAGGAGCAATCGTAATGATTATACTAATAAGTAGTATTAGTAATGTCTCTGCTAGTGCAAGAGAGCTAACCCAAGATGAAAGGGAAAGTGGTTTCTATAATGAAAGAGGATCTCCTAAATATGATCAAGATAGACCAGCTATAAACCCTGATTTTGCTCCAGATGAAGAGTGTAATCTTGGGTATTATCTAAAATGTCTTCCTGGAACAGCGCAAGAATGCCCTGAAGGCTATCATAATGGAGAGGACAATTCATGTAGTCCTGTAGAATGTCAGGAAGGCTATCATGAAGAAGAAGATAATGAATCAGGTTTATGTTATCCAGATTCAGAAGGATGTCCAGAAGGATCTGAGTACGCACTAGTAGAACGTGATGATGGTAAAGGTATAATCTGTTTGTATTTATTTAGAATTTGTAATGAAGCTGAACATAGCTCAAAGGATTACTGTATAGAATACTGTGAGGAAAATTCAAGGGGATTTACTTGTAAACCAGACGCGAGTTAATTAAAATTCATTAACCTCTAACTATTTTTTGTGGATAGAGAAGCTACCAACTTACTTGTCTCTATTGCAATTGTTAGAATTGTCATTATTCTAATCTACGTTTTCTTACTTAGAAATCAGAAATTAATGAGCTGGCCGAGCCAGTATCACTATATTGAGTTCGTTGTGAGCGGTGGTACTCCGGATATAAGAATGTGAATGTTTCAAATACATCCAACATACTTTACGGATTCGGCGGTGTTGGTTCAATTGCTCAGATAGCAAGTTTACATCTTTAACTTCTTTACCTGGCTAGGCCAGTGGTGTGAAGACACAGAGAATGTAAGTAGGCTGTGGCGGTAGCTCAGTTGATATTGGTGTTCCCAGTAATTCAGGATGGGCCGTTTGATATGGGCAACTATGATTCATGTGAAAGATTCAGAGGAGATTATGACGGTGACTATGCAGTAGAAGAATCAAGTAAACAATGGACTGCTGAGTTTTGTCAAACTGTCTGTAGCAACTACCAAGATGTCATAGCTAGGGGGTGAAGATTGCGATAATAACTAAACCGACCATCATAGTACTGATAATAGTTGCATTAGTAACGGCAGTACCAGCGACAAATGTTAATGCATCAGGCCCGGCTCTGAGTGATTTTAGAATAGGAAATCAGGAACACATGTGCGTATTTTTTGGAGATCAAGAGGATATGAAAGATTTGTGTGATTGGCTGGACATCTGTGATGATAGCGGTAATGTAAATAGCACTCATGGATTTTGTACAGGTAAAACAGTTAGAAATATACCATATGAAAAAGGAGGAGGATGCCCTGAAGGTTTTCATTGGGTAGAGGATGATGAAACAGGTTTGTGTTATGACAATGCTTTAGGATGTAAATATGACTATCTAATATTCACAAATGACAAGAAAGGTTGTATAGAGAATGATAGCTGTGAGAGTGGAACATCTATGAGTCAGACATGTGTATCAAAGGAATTTTTTTGTTCTATAGTAGGAGCCAGAGAATTGAAATATAGTCATACTGGAGATTATTGCTTCTCGAACGAAGATGATTGTATACGTCAAATGAATGGAAGTAAATGTGATCTACCTGCATATACATCAACAGAACTAGAAGGAGTTGAAGTTGGCCCTATATCTCAATATGTCAACGATAGACAAATATTCTGTCCGAACGAGCCTGACCATCCTTTCTGTAATGGTAAGAGAGGCCAACATGGTTACATGTTCTGTGAGTTTCGCGATAAAATCCCAGCTAAATTTGGTATAAATTGTTGGGATAATAACCAATTCCCCGATTATGATTCTAGAGTCTATTGTGCTTACAATCCAGAAACTCAAGAGGATTGTAAAATAAATTGACGGTTGACACATAAGATATTACTTATGGATCATTTAATGGTGGAGGTACATACCCTTTAGTTGTCCTTGGTGCTGTTATATCCATA
>JARBAV010000064.1 GCA_029237515.1 Nitrososphaerales archaeon | reverse complement strand
GATGGCGAAAGCGTTGCGAATGTTCCTGCCTCGGTCCAGGGAATATCGTATTTTATATACTTTGAATGACCAATCAATTTCTTATGATCATCAACATCAGAGGTAAAAATAAAGAATATACCACATTCAGAGCAGAGCCATATCTTCTTTAAATCATCTGGTTTCAAATTTGTTGCGAATACTATTAGTGAAGGTATCGTATTTAACTAATCAACCATCAAGTTATATTCGTTTTTAGTTTACACAATTTCTAGAATTAACTGCGTACATTATATTCTATAATAACACAATATAACATTATGATATACGTGTTCTATAATTCTTTTTGCGAGCTAACTCATAGGAACTAATATCAACGCTGATGCATGCATTATGTACCCTATAGATAAACATACACCTATTGTTCGATCATAAAACAACAATCTTTTTAATGTCACAGTCCTGATCGAAATTGATATCCCTTGAGTGGCTACAGCAGGGACAGAAAGAAATCTATTGGAAGAAACGGAGAAATAGGTTTTACTTCCTCCACAGCAGACAAAATAGCCAAAAGAACCCATCCCACAGAAACTATTACTTTCAGATTACCCACCGCTCTACTAGAAGAGCTTCGAAAGGACGCGGAACTTGAGAAGATAAACCTAAATGCATTTGTAACCCGAATTTTTACCAATCATGTACAATGGGAAAGGTATGAACGGAAAATGGGATTACTCCCAATGACCAAACCTTTTCTCAAAGAAGTCATTAACCAGCTAACAAACGACCAAATCATGAATTTGGCTCAAAAGATTGAAAAGGAAAATTTCAAAAATATTTTGATTTTTATGAATGAAAGTCATGATGTGGACGATTTCGTGGAAATCTTGAGGACATGGCTTACTGTGTCGTGGATGCAACATAATATCGTCCTCAGAAATGGAACCTATCATTTCAACATACAGCATGATTTGGGCTACAAATGGTCCTTGTACGTCCAGACTCTGGTTTCAGAACTCTCTAATGATATACTACAAAGAAGAGCTGACATACGAATAACTGACAATGTGATATCGATTGTATTTCCCAGGGATCGATAGATTGGAGGCGATTTAGTAAGGCCATTTGAAAGTTATCGTAGTATTACTTTCTGGAAAACTGCTTGCATGACAAATCTAGGATTATATTTGATTTCACTTACTTTTACATCAATATGTTCTATTGAACCAAATGGTACAATGCTTTTTATCTAGGTTAATTACGATAGAGTAATCAAGTTGGCAAAAAGCACAAGAGCAGCACGCACGTCGCAGGATGAACCAGAGGCGCTCCCAAAGTGGGCAGAAGATGAAATTAAATCTGTGAACTTTGAAGATCTTCAAACCGTATCCAGAACAGGTTACATTCTTGATATATATGAAAAAGACTATAAAGTTGATATACAAGTGTATGAACCTCTGCCCGATGGGCGTACGATAGTTGAAGGTCTGGACGTTCCAACTGTCATGAAGATATCTGAATTTATGAAGGGTTTCGTCTATGAATTTAAAATCAAAATGTACAAAGGTACGTTAAGCTCAAAGCTAGCTGATCTACTCAAGAATAAATATGCTTTGGACATGGATAGCATATATCGCTTCGAAATGGAGAATCTGCAGATGTTGGACGTAGAATCTGATGCAGCAGCTGGGAGTACCGAAAGTTCGGCAGACGCCGATGATGATAACTCAGACTAAATTTATTAGCGTTCTAATTAATCATATATCATTCTTGCAATACAATCTAAACTAGTAAGAAACGTCTACGCGGTCTCATTTTGGAAGTAGATCTAGAATGGCTCTTGTAGTAGTCCAGCTCGACCTGCGTTAATGTTTCTTCAATCGTCTCTTACTGACGATTGTCCTTTACCATTGTTGGGTTTACCAAGATTAAACCCAAGACTGTCACCCTCAGACTGAAGGTTAGTTTCCTTTGGATTAGAGAGGTTACCTTTAGAACTTTTCTTTCGCAATGATACTGTGTCTTTGTTTATTGTGAGCTTCATCAATGCAATCCACATGATGACTAGGGGAACATGATATGATGCAATTCTCCATACCACAATTACAGACAAGTGCGAATCGGTAACGATATCCTGTAGGGAGGGTATGGAATTTAGATTTGCAATGTATGCCCAGATTCCTAATTCAGCCAAGCCAGATCCTCCCAATGTTATAGGTAGCGTAGCTAATACTGTGGAAGCTGACGTCGCCATAACAGAATCAAATATGCTTACAGGGGGTATCCCGTTACCTACAGCGTTCACCAAGACCATAAATGAGATCCCTTGTAAAACAAATGCAACCACTGTTATCGCTATCCCTATTGCAAATGTTTTGATAATGGCAGGTGAAGAGAATGTAAAATTTTCTCTGCTCATTTGGCAAAGATCTGCAATTGCCTTATTCGTCGATGTGACCAGATTTTGTCCTCGCTCTCCCCTTAGAATTTTCTCTATAATCTTTTCTATTAAATTAGGAAGTTTGAGGTTTCTTTTCGCAGAAAAGAACATCAGCAAGAACCAAAATGTAAAGGTAGGAATAGATAGCAATATAACAATTGTTCCAATAAGATAGCCTCCATTGAGAATTGCAAACACTCCAGAAATGATCCCTAAAATGGTTCCCACAAAGACATCTGAGATTATTTCAATGGTTGTAATCCAGGCAGCCCTACCAGCTGGAACTCCTCTTCGTGTCAACCATGCAATCCTTACTATCTCGCCGCCAATATAGGACGGAGTCGTTTGTGAGACAAATTCTGAACCTAATCTCGCTGAAATCGTCGCTGAAAAGCTGCCGACATTATGCCCTATAAATTTTCGAATAAAATACTTGAATCTATATGCCTGTAACAAGACCTTTCCGATTACAGCCGCACAGGACAGGACAAATGGAATAACCCCTACTGATAAGAGGTCGTCTACAGTTATGTGCGTGAAGAACACCATCAGGATTAATGGCACTATGCTTGCGGGGATTGCGAGCAAACGCCAGTTCAAAATATTTCATCCCTCTGATAAGATAAGGCGATATAAAAACCCCGAGTGATTTTTACCGGATCCGCTTCTTGCAAGATGCTATTTCGTCATGTTCACTGCTTGGTTGAAGAGGACTTGCACATCATGTTAGAATACAAGTATCTTCTAATGTGATTCACCCCGCCAGTATACATAAATATACTATGGCAGAGCAAACTATCGCTTGTAAATTTTCATGGACTCGATCTTCGTCACTGGAACGGCCGGGGCCGGGAAGTCAGTTCTTGCTTCGAGACTATTGCAATGGTATTCTGACAATGGCTCATATCCAATTTCTCTAAACCTGGATCCGGGTGCGGAGAGTCTTCCATATGAACCGGACGTAGATGTCAGAGATTATGTCGATGTGAAAGCTATTATGGAGGATTACAATTTAGGCCCAAATGGCTCCCTCATAGTTGCAAGCGATCTCATATCTACCCATCTGGAAGAAATACAAAATGAGGTAAATGAACTAAATCCTGAAGTTGTTGTTATAGATACACCTGGACAAATAGAACTTTTTGCATTTCGAGCCAGTGGTCCATACTTTGTAGAAAATTTTCTTGCAGACGATAAGGTAAATATTTTTGTATTTGACGGCACTCTAGTCTCTTCTCCAATAAATTTTGTCGCTATCTCTTTGCTTGCCTCTTCAGTAATGTTGCGGTTGAAGACATCACAAGTAAACGTACTAAGTAAGAGTGACCTTATCATAGATAAGCTTCCACAGATACTTGAATGGGCTTCCTCTAGCAAGAAACTTGAGGATAGTCTAAATCAAGAAAAAGAAGCAGAATATTCCCTGTTGAGCAAGGAGGTACTAAGAGCGCTGACAATGGGTGATTTTCTACAAAATCTAATAGCTGTCTCAGGCCTTACGATGAGCGGAATGATCAATTTAGTGGCAGCGATTGCAAGGATTGTCAGCCAAGGGGAGGACAGGAAAGACTAGATAGAATTATTCAGGAAGAGTTATTGTTATACCTTTAAAGCAAAAAAATAAAGAATAATAAGAATAATAATGGTTATAGGTGCAGGAAAAAATCCACCGTACTTAGCATGGTAGATATGACTGAACACCAATTAACCTCAAATTCGGTTACGGCAGCAGCACCTTCATCCACTGCTAATCTTGGTCCTGGATTTGACATATTCGGCCTTGCAGTCGACGCGTTCGATGATTATGTTACGATCAAGAGATCTCCAACTCAAAATCCTGACCATGGTAACATAAGCTTGCAAAATCCTATCGACATCGATGATGAGCCTTCATCCCAAATTAGGATTGAGATGATCGGACAATATCACGAATCAATTCCAGTAGAAGTACGCAGGAATTCAGCGGGACTGGCCTTACAGAAGATCATCAAGGAATTTGATATTAGGGAATCATTTTTTGTTATAGTAAACAAGAACATCCCCCCTGGTTTTGGGATGGGAAGTAGTGCTGCATCAGCTGCCGCGGCTGTTATGGCAATCGATAGTCTCCTCGATCTTCACATTTCAAAATCAGATCTGGTCCGATTTGCAGCAGAAGGTGAAAAAGCTAGTGCCGGCGCATTACATTATGATAATGTAGCTGCATCAATATTAGGAGGTTTTGTTTTAATCCGCCCATTCCCGAAAATTCCCGAGTTCATCCATATCACTCCCCCAAAGAATTTGCGTCTCGTTTTTGCAATTCCAAAGCTAAATGTCCCTGCAAAAAAAACCGAACTTGCGAGGAAGGTGTTACCTGAAAAAGTTCTGCTAGGACATGTTATTCGTACTCTTTCGAATGCTTCCACTATAGTAGCAGGGTTCTTTTCAAAAGACGTGAATATGATAGCAAGAGGTGTTGAAGATATTATTGTAGAACCAGCTCGTAAGCATTTGATCCCCTGTTTTGACAATGTCAGAGCCAATGCATTAGCCGCAGGTGCGTTGGCAGTTACCATTAGCGGGGCTGGTCCGTCAATAGTTGCTATCACTTCCGATGAAGATCAGTTAGAGGAGATAGCAAATTCGATGAGAAATGGTTTCAAGCAATGTGAATTGACCTGCACTACGGTAAAGTGCTCGCCAAGTCAAGGAGCAAGGATAGTAAGTAAGGAGTAGAGTTCTTTTGATTTTACAAATATTTATCTTTGAATGCCAGATGAAGAATCAACATTCCCTCTCGTCCAGCCTAGCTATGTCAAATCGTGCTTTATAGATCTGAGCTCGCCCATGAATTGGACTTGAGGCACTCCTATTATCTATTCATTAATACTACATAATATCGCCCATTATTTCTTGCTCTTATTCAAAAAGGCCGACATCATCTTCTGTCTGTCTTCATGTGCAAAACACAAAGCCCATCCATAAATCTCTAACCGTAGCCCTGTGTCTAAATCAGTGTCCAATGCCTTGTTAATCAAAATCTTGCTTACTTTAACAGCTGTAAAGCCATTCTTTGTAATTTCCTTGGCAAGAGTGATACACTCATTTATCAGTTTTTTATTGAGAATCTTTGCTATTTCAGCTGCACGCTCCTTTTCTTTCTTTAGATCTGACTTATCATCTATTTCTGGAGGCAATTGGTCTTCATTGCCTAGGCTTACTACTTTGTTAACTAGGCCAATTTCATATGCTTCTTGTGCAGAAATCATCTTTCCAGTAAAGATTAGTTCTTTAGCTTTTGCTGGCCCCACCAGTTTTACTAGACGCTGAGTCCCTCCCCAACCGGGTGGGATACCGATGGTAACCTCTGGTTGGCCCATCTTTGCATTGCTCGATGCAATTCTCATATCACATACCATCGAAAGTTCACACCCTCCTCCCAATGCAAAGCCATTGACAGCTGCTATGACTGGCTTATCGAGCTTTTCAATCTTATTGAGGACGGCTTGCGCAGAAGTGGCATATTTTTCGGCCTTCATTGGATCAATGTTTACCATGTAAGCTATATCAGCGCCAGCGCAGAACGATTTCTCGCCGGAACCGGTGATAATGACAACCCTGATTGAATCATCAAATCCAACTATGTCAATAGATCTTGATAATTCTGCTATGACATCCGTATTCATAGCGTTTAACGCCTCAGGCCTATTAATACGTAATAAACATACATCTCCTAGCGGTTCGATCTGAATATATTTCATCGTAGACATTATCGTAATGCGATAGGTTGGTTGGTCAACTTAAATCTTGTGTAAATTTTAAATCTTATCAACTGAGATTTGTAGGAATTTCTTAACTTTCATACCTAACTTCAGGATAAAGGCCATTAGATTAGCTATCTATTTTCTGCATCAGCCCATAAATATTCGAAGTAGTCTTTCGCCAGACCAGCTAATCCTGAATGCTCCGCCCAAATTGCAATAGGTTCGAACCCATTGCTATCTATAATACCGCCTTCTCCGAGCAGAAGCATTACTTGTCTACTGTCGCCAATAACGCCACCGCCAAACATATGATCTTTAACCCTTACTTGTGCAATCCTTGATATTGCGCGAAGTGTATCCGAGCTAGTCCTTCCCGAAGCGAGCACCGAAATGCTAACTCCTTTCTCGTACAGTGCCCGTAACATTGGTTGAGCCGGCTTCGCAATTTCTTCTGCGACTTCAGGAAGTGCAATTAGTAATTCAGCTTGACAGTCAAGAATTATCTCGCTTACTTTCCCGATGATGTTATGTATTCCTCTAACGACCCATATTTCTGGTCGTTCCTTAATTCCTCTCTTTTGGTAAATAGGCAACCACTCACTCATGATCAAATTTTCGTTATCTTTGATCCCATTTTCCATCCGAATTCTCATTGCTGCTAGAGCACTTTGTGGAGATTTGGGAAAAAATTTTTGTGGTCTGGAACTGCTCGATTCAAGCCAACCTTTATCTTCCAAAGTATTGATAACCTCGTATATTTTAGAATATGGGACACCTGAGACTTTGCTTATTTCTGATGCGATTGCAGGTCCACCCTCTAAGATGGAAAGGTAAACTTTGATTTCATAGCCTGTCAAGCCAAGGTTTTCCATTGCTTTCCTTGACTTGTCGCTAATAATCATTAAAACCTTGAAAAGGGATAGAATAATTCTAATATATTCATTCCTCAAAACTATATTCATGGCACGTATACATGCAATAACCTGGATCTCCTCTACCGATCGAATATGTTTGGCATATGTGTAGAATATGTCAAAATATCCTAATCACCTTATGAATAGTAAGGTTATGTTTATATATAATCCCGAGCTCACTGCCGTTTGTAATTAGGAAAAGGTTAGATAGAGATGGAATTAATTCAAATAGCGAATCTTTCAAGTAAGAATACTTCCGTTAGGAAAACGATTAGGTACACACAGAGCATTTGTCCAGACTGTAATATGATATTGGATGCAGAAGTTTTCGAAAGAGAAGACAAGGTCTATATGACAAAAACCTGCCCAACCCATGGAGAGTGTGAAGAACTCTATTTTGGGTCCTTCAAGATGTACCAAAAGTTTAGCACTTATTGGATGGACGGAAAAGGGGCGCATGCTCCAAATGTAATGGTCGATAAGTGTGCATGTCCCAATAATTGTGGACTTTGTACTAACCACTTATCTCATTCCGGACTTGCTAACATGATTGTCACCAATAGATGTGACCTC